>JAODNB010000166.1 GCA_025464795.1 Frankiales bacterium | reverse complement strand
GGCCCGCGCTCGTCGGCCTGGAGCTCGCGCGTGCCGAGGACTTCGCACCGCTGCGCGCCCGCATGGACGCTTCTGCGATGACCTGCACCCTCATCGAGCCGAACGACCCGCTCTTCCGCTTCGTCCTCTAAGGGACCCGCACGTCGGGCCGGAGCCCGCGACCGCACTCGATGGGGTGCCCCTCGTCGCAGACCAGGACCGCGTGGACCGCGGATCCGCAGCCCTCGTGCCTGGTGACGACCGGCACACCCCGCTCGTCCGTCAGGTGCGCGTCCCCCCAGTCCTTCAGCGCGATCAGCACGGGGAGCAGCTCCCGCCCGGCATCGGTGAGGACGTACTCGGACCGCGCGCGCGACCCCGGCTCCCGGTAGTCACGTGTCGTGAGGACACCAGCCTCGACCAGCGCACGCAGCCGAGCCGTGAGGACGGCCGGTGGAGCACCTGTCGCCTCCTGGATGTCCCGGAAGCGACGGACCCCCAACGACACCTCGCGCACGACAAGCAGGGCCCAGCGCTCGCCCACCACGGCAAGGGTGCGGGCGATCGAGCAGGTGCGCGGCATCACCTGAGTATGGACAACGAAGTCAGCCGCGTCTACTGTCCGCGCATGGATTCCTGGGGAGAGCCGCGCAGCAAGACGGTGACCTGGTACGACCCGATGGCGACAGCGGCAGCGGGTGCGGAGCTGTCGGGACTCGACTACCTGACCGCGATGGTCGAGGGACGCCTCCCCCGCGCCCCGATCTCTGGCCTGCTGTCCTTCGGCATCAGCCGGGTGAGCAAGGGCGAGGTCACGTTCACGTGCGAGCCCGACGAGTCGGCGTACAACCCGATCGGCGTCGTGCACGGCGGACTGGTCTGCACGCTGCTCGACTCCGTGACCGCGTGTGCGGTGCACAGCACCCTGGATGCCGGCATCGGCTACACCAGCCTCGACATCTCCGTGTCCTACCTGCGTCCTGTGACCAAGGACAGCGGCCTGCTGGTCGCACGCGGTTGGGTCACCCGGGCGGGGCGACGCGCGGCCTTCTCGCAAGGCGAGGTCACGACCCCCGACGGCAAGGTGGTCGCCACGGCGACGAGCACCTGCCTGGTCTTCCCGAGATGACTCGACCGCACAGGGCTTGGGGAGTCGCCGCCGTCACCTTCGTCGCCCTGGTCGGAGCGGCCGGCTTCCGAGCAACGCCAGGCGTTCTCATCGTCCCCCTCCAGGACGAGTACGGGTGGAGCCGCAGCACCATCTCGCTGGCCGTCTCCGTGAACCTCCTGCTGTTCGGCGTCACGGCTCCCTTCGCCGCGGCGCTCATGGAGCGCTTCGGCATCCGTCGAGTGGTTGCTGTTGCCCTCACGGTCGTTGCGACCGGAAGCGCCCTCACCACCCAGATGACCCAAAGCTGGCAGCTCGTGGCCTGCTGGGGCGTGCTCGTGGGGTTGGGCACGGGTTCGATGGCGCTGGTGTTCGGAGCCACCGTCGCGAACCGCTGGTTCGTGAAGCGACGGGGGCTCGTCCTCGGGATCCTGACGGCGGGAAGCGCCACCGGGCAGCTGGTCTTCCTCCCGCTGCTCGCCAACCTGGTGGACCACCACGGCTGGCGCAGCGCCTCGTGGACGGTGTCGATCGCAGCGCTGGCCGTGGTGCCGTTCGTCCTGATCCTGCTGCGCGAGCGGCCCAGTGACCTCGGCCTGCTGCCCTACGGCGCCACGGAGGAGCTGGCCCCTCCAGCTGCACCCGGCTCACCGGCCAAGGCGGCGATCGGCGCGCTGCGCATGGCGTCCAGGACCGGCGCCTTCTGGCTGCTGGCAGGTGGCTTCGCGATCTGCGGCGCGACGACGAACGGTCTCATCGGCACCCACTTCATCCCCGCCGCCCACGACCACGGCCTGCCGTCGACGACCGCCGCGAGCCTGCTCGCCCTGGTCGGCGTCTTCGACATCATTGGCACGATCGGCTCCGGCTGGCTCACCGATCGCGTCGACAGCCGCAAGCTCCTCTGGTGGTACTACGCCCTGCGGGGGCTGTCGCTGTTCGCGCTGCCCTCGCTGTTCGCCTCCTCGCTGCACCCTCACATGCTGGTCTTCGTGCTGTTCTACGGCCTCGACTGGGTGGCCACCGTGCCTCCCACGGTGACGCTCTGCCGCGAGCTCTACGGCGATCAGGGCACCCTCGTCTTCGGCTGGGTGTTCGCCAGCCACCAGATCGGCGCAGGGGTGGCTGCCACGGTCGCAGGCATCATCCGCACCTCCCTCGGCACGTACGACCTCGCGTGGTACGGCGCCGGGTCGCTGTGTCTGATCGCCGCGGCGCTGTCGCTCGGCGTGCGCGCGCAGCCGACGCGCACCCGGCGACCGGAGCCCGCGCTGGCTGCGTAGGGCACGGGTTGCGCCACCTGCCCGGGATTGCGCACGTCTGGGCTAGTCCGGGCCAGCCAGCCTGACCTCAGGCTTCCGTCCCATCTGACTATGTGCCTTTTGCGGCGCGCAGTCGATCTTCCTAGTAGCGGGTGGAGGCGCCCGGTGCTGAGGGCTGGGGTGACATGGACGAGGCGGCCGGTGGCCCACGACATTTCGCCAACAGGTACGAGATCCGCCAGACCTTGAAGAGCAGCAACGGGGTCGACACCTTCCTCGCGGTCGACCGCCTGACAGCAGCCGATGTCGTCGTGAAGTCCATCGATCCGCACGTCATCCACGCGGCCGCACGACTGCGCTTCGAGCACGAGACCCACGTGCTGCGCACGCTTGAGGCCTCCGGCCTGACGGGACTGCACGACGCAGGGGTGGCTCAGGACCGGCTGTTCCTCGTCCAGCCGTACGTGCCCGGTGAGACCCTCGAATCACTGCTCACCCACGGACCGCTGAGCCTCACGTCGGCCCTGCGGGTCGGGGTCGAGGTGGCCACCGCTCTCGATGCCGCTCACAGCGCCGGCGTGTGCCACCGCGACGTCAAGCCGGCCAACGTCATCGTGAGCGGGCACGACCACCACGGCCGCATCGGCAACGTCACCCTGATCGACTTCGGCTTCGCCCGCAGCCCCTGGCTCGACGAGTCGATCCGCGACGACCTCGTCGGCACGGTCCGGTACCTCGCCCCCGAGGCCGCTGGCCTGCTCGCCGTGCCGGCCGACGAGCGGTCCGACCTCTATGCCTTGGGAGTGCTCCTCTACGAGTGCCTGTGCGGCCACGCACCCTTCCCCGGCCCCAGTGTGGGTGACCTCCTGCGCCAGCACCTGTCGATGGCCGTCCCCGAGCTCCGCGACACCGGACTGGTCGTGCCGCGAGCGCTGGACGCGATCCTCCAGCGGCTGCTCCGCAAGGAGCCCGCCGAGCGCTACCAGTCCGCCGGGGCGCTCGCGTCGGACTTGGCGTCGCTCCTGTCGGCCGTCAGCTCCGGTGACACGGACCCCCGGCTCGTCATCGGCCGGCTCGACCAGCGCAAGAGCCTCACCGACCCCGCCTTTGTGGGGCGGGACGCGGAGCTCGCCTCCCTGCTCGCCCTCGTGAGCAGCGTTGCCGGCGGTGGCAGCGGAATGGTCCTGCTCGAAGCGGACTCCGGGGGCGGCAAGAGCCGCTTGCTGACCGAGATCGCCCTGCACGCAAGCAGCTCCGGGCTGACGGTGCTGCGGGGGCAAGGCGTGGCGCAGGCCGCACAGCGCCCCTTCACACTGCTGCACGGTGTCGCCCAGGACCTCATCACCGATGCCGCCGACGGCGGTCAGGCGCAGCTTCTGGAGCGCGTCGGTGAGAGCATGCCCGCCGTCGTCCGAGCCCTCCCCTCGCTGGCCACCCTCCTGCACGTCTCGGCCGAGGAGGACACCGGTCCCGAGCAGTTCGGGGAGCAGCGGAGCCTGATCGCACTGCACCACCTGCTGTCCACGATCGCCACCCCCGAGCGGCCGGTCCTCATCGTCCTCGACGACTGCCAGTGGGCGGACACGCTGACCGTACGACTGCTCACCGAAGCCGTGGCAGCGGACCTCCCCCCTCACCTTGGCGTCATCGCCGCCTTCCGCTCGGAAGAGGTGCCTGTCGACCACCCGTTGCGCCAGATCTCCGGGGCGCAGTCGGTACAGCTCGGTCCCCTTCCGCCGACGGCGATGTCCCAGCTCGCGGAGTCGATGGCCGGCCCGCTGCCCGACAAGGCCGTCGCCACCGTCGTGCGGCTCGCCGACGGCAGCCCCTTCATGGGCGCTGCTGTGCTGCGCGGTCTCGTGGAGTGCGGTGCGCTGGTCGGTGCCGCAGCCGGCTGGGTCGTTGATGAGGCGGCCCTGCGCGACGTGCAGACCGCGCGCCGTTCCGCCGCGTTCCTCGTACGCCGTCTCGAGCTGCTGTCGAGCGCAGCGCTCCAGGTCTTGTCCGTCGGAGCCGTCCTGGGCAAGGAGTTCGACATCCTCACCGCGGTCGAGCTGGCTGGGGAGAGCGACGCAGCCGCGACGATCCTCGAAGAGGCCCGCAGCCGCCGCCTGCTCTGGGTGGACGAGCGCAGCGGTCGCTGCAGCTTCTTCCACGACAAGATCCGCGAGGCGCTGCTCGAGCGGCTGGGGCCGTCAGCTCGTCAGGTCCTGCACGGCCAGGCCGCGGACGCTCTCCTCCGCCAGGGAAGCACCGACGCGAGGGTCTTCGAGCTGGCCTACCACCTCGACGCCGCCGGACGGCACGCGGAGGCGATGCCGCACGCGCTCCGCGCCGCTGAGATCGCCCGCTCCCAGCACGGTCTCGAGTCGGCGGTTGCGCACTACCGGATGGCCGAGCGCGGGCTGCCCGAGGACGACCGCACGACCCGCACGACCGTGGCCGAGGGACTCGGCGACATCCTCACCCTCCAGGGCGTCTACCGCGAGGCCGAGGCGCAGCTGTCCGCCGCGCACGCCCTGGTCACCGACACCTTGCACGCCGCCGCTCTCGACGGGAAGCTCGGGGACCTCGCCTTCAAGCAGGGGGACGTCCCGACAGCCCGGCTCCACCTCGAGGGAGCCATGACCCGGCTCGGTCGACCGCTGCCCACGAGCTCCGTGATCCTGCTCCTGAGGCTGGTGTGGGAGCTCCTGGTCCAGCTGACGCACACCGCGCTCCCCCGGCTGACGACGGGCCGCCGGTCTCCTGAGGGTCGAGAGGCGGACTTCCTCGCGATGCGGCTCTACAGCCGCCTCGCGTACCTCTACTGGTTCCACAGCGGCAAGGTCCCGTGCGCCTGGAGCCACCTGCGCGGCCTGAACCTCGCCGAGCGGTACCCGCCCTCGTCCGAGCTCGGTCAGGCCTACTCCGAGCACGCCCCCGTGATGACCATGATCCCGTGGTTTCGCCGCGCCCTGCGCTACGCCCAGCGGTCACTGGAGATCCGTCGCGACCTCGGCGACGTGTGGGGCCAGGGCCAGAGCCTCGGCTTCGCCGGGGTGACGCTCTACGCCGCTTCGCGCTTCGCCGAGGGCGAGGAGGCATGCCGGGAGTCGCTGCGCCTGCTGGAGCAGACCGGCGACCGGTGGGAGAGCAACACCGCAGGCTGGAACCTCGCGATGTGCCTGCACCGCAAGGGCGAGCTCCAGGAGTCGGCGGAGGTCGCCCGGGGCGTCTACACCGCAGCGCGGGCCATCGGCGACCAGACGTCGGCAGGAGTCGGGCTGTCGGTCTGGACCCGCGCGCGGTGCGGTCGCGTCGATGTCGCGCTGATCACCGACGAGCTCGCCTCGGGCAGCGAGGACGCCAGCACCACCACCGAGCTGCAGCTCGCCCTGGGACTGAACGCGCTGTCCAGGGACGACCTGGACAGCGCAGTGAGCCACCTGCTCGATGCCACCGCGACCATCAAGCGCGCGGGCCTTCGCCAGGAGTACGTCGCCCCGGTCGCGGCCTGGGCCGCCACAGCCCACCGGCTACGAGCCGAGAGCACCCCCTCGCACAACCCCCAGCTCCGCGCCCGACGGATGCGGCAGACGGCCCGAGCGGTTCGGCGGGCCCGCTTCTGGTCGTTCAGCTATCGCAACAACCTCCCGCACGCACTGCGCGAGGCCGGGCTCCTCGCCTCGTTGCGCGGTCGTCGTCGGCGCGCCGTCAAGCACCTCGAGCGCAGCCTGGCGATCGCCCTCGAGCAGGGGGCGAAGTACGAGGCGGCCCTCACCCGCCTCGCCCTCGCTGAGGCTGCTGCCGCGTGGGGCTCACCTGGTCACGACCTGGTGGCTGCCCGCGCCGCTGTGCGCGCCCTCGATAGGCCCGACGTCGCACCGGAGCACGAGGACGTGACGCTGCCGACCATGTCACTGTTCGACCGGTTCACGACCCTGCTCTCGGTCGGTCGCACCATCACCGCCGCGCCCTCGATAGCGGCGGTCGACGGAGCGATCCGGGACGCAGCGCTGGCGCTCCTGCGCGGGGAGCGCTGCCACCTCGTGAACGTGACCCAGGTCTGGGACGAGGAGCTCGTGTCCGAGTCCGGCGAGTCCGTCGACTCCGTCAGTCGGACCCTGCTGCGCCGCGCCCTGGAGGCCGGTGTCCCCGTCGTCGCGAGCGACCCGACCGCAGACGAGAGCGAGAGCCTGCTCCTGTCGGGCATCCGCTCCGTCCTGGCGGCACCTGTCCTGGTGCACGGCGAAGCGCGATCCCTCTTCTACGTCACGCACCGCCAGATCGGGCAGCTGTTCGGTGAGGAAGAGGTCCAGCTGGCAGCCTTCATCGCCACCATGGCAGGTGCGGCCTTCGAGCACCTCGCCGGCACCGAGACCCGCTTTCGCTCCCTGGCCCAGAACTCCAGTGACGTCCTCACGCTGGTCGACCGGCACGGGGTCGTCAGCTACCAGAGCTCAGCAGCGTCGCGGGTGTTCGACCTTCCCGGACCGGGGATGGTGGGCCGCCCGATCAGGGAGTGGGTCCACGCTGACGACCTCGCCGCGTTCTCGGAGGCGCTCGACCGGGCCGCCGTCTCGCAGGAGACCCGCATCGAGTGCCGGTTCCAGCACGCGGATGGCTCCTACCGCTTCGCGGAGACCGCCGTGACCAACCTGCTCGAGGATCCGACCGTGGCGGCCCTCGTCCTCAACACCCGCGACGTGACGGACCGTCGACACCTCGAGGACGAGCTGAGAGAACGGGCGCTGCACGACAGCCTCACGGGGCTGCCGAACCGCGCGATGTTCCTCGAGACCGCGCAGCGGGCTCTCGACGCCGACGACGGACGACCGATGGTCACCTGCTTCCTCGACCTCGACGACTTCAAGGCCGTCAACGACAGCCTGGGCCACGGCGCGGGCGACGACCTGCTGTGCACCATCGCCGACCGACTCAGCGCCTGCGTCCGTCCGCAGGACACGGTGGCGCGCTTCGGCGGCGACGAGTTCGCCGTGCTGCTCGAGGACACCTCGGTCAGCGAGGCGTTGCGGGTGGTCGAGCGCATCCGCGAGGCCACCGCTCTACCCGTGAACCTGGGCGACGCCCAGGTGGTGATCCACACGAGCATCGGGCTTGCGGCCACGACGACCAAGGACACGACACCGGACCAGCTGCTGGCCGAAGCCGATGCGGCGATGTATGCCGCCAAGGGTCGAGGCAGTCACTGCTACGACGTCTTCGAACCGGCCATGCGGGTGGCCACCGAGATGCGGTCGCGCGCCCGTACCGAGATCGAGCACGCGCTCGTCCGCGACGAGTTCCGGGTGCACTACCAGCCGATCCTCGACATCAGCTCAGGAGCGCACATCGGCGTGGAGGCGCTGGTCCGCTGGCAGCACCCCGAGCGCGGACTGCTCACCCCGGCCGCGTTCATCGACCACGCCGAGGAGAGCGGCCAGATCACCTCGATCGGCCAGTGGGTCCTGACAACCGCGTGCCGCGACACGGCGTCGCTCGCCGGCGGCTCTCACATGAGCGTCAACGTCTCGGCACGCCAGCTGCAGCAGCCCGACCTCGTGGACGTGGTCGCCGACGTCCTCGCGACCTCAGGGCTGTCCCCCGACCGGCTCGTCCTCGAGATCACGGAGACGGCCACGGTGGCCGACATCGAAGGAGCCATCCTCCGACTCGAGGAGCTGAAGGGCCTGGGCCTGCAGCTGGCGCTCGACGACTTCGGTACCGGGTACTCGCCTCTGAGCTACCTGCGGCGGTTCCCGGTGGACTACCTCAAGATCGACCGGTCCTTCGTACGCGGCGTAGCCAAGAGCGAGGAGGACAAGGCCATCGTCCGGGGCGTCATCGACATGGCACACGCGCTGGGACTTCGTGCCGTCGCCGAGGGAGTCGAGGAGGTCGAGCAGCAGGAGGTGCTCAGGGCCCTCGGCTGCGACCTCGGCCAGGGCTACCTCTGGATGCGGCCCGTTCCTCTCGACTCGCTTCCCGTTGCCGCTGTGCCCGGGCCACGCGCCGGGGCCTGACGGCCGACGCGGTCGGCCGTCACTGGTTCCTCAGGTCGTTCTTCGTCACCTTGCCGGTCGCGTTCCTGGGCAGTGAGTCGACGATCTCGACGTAGCGCGGCACCTTGTAGTTCGCGAGGCGCTCGCGGCACCAGTCGACCACGGCCTCCGGAGTCACGTCGGCCCCCGTACGAGGGACGACGAACGCCTTCCCGACCTCGCCCATCCGCTCGTCCGGCACTCCGATCACCGCAGCCTCGCTCACCCCTTCGTGGCGTACGAGGACCTGCTCGATCTCGGCGGGGTAGGCGTTGAAGCCACCCACGACATACATGTCCTTGAGGCGGTCGGTGATGCGCAGGTTCCCTGCCTCATCCATCACCCCGATGTCCCCGGTGTGCAGCCAGCCGTCAGAGTCGATCGCCTCTGCAGTCGCCTCGGGGTCGTCCCAGTAGCCGGTCATGACGCCGTAACCGCGGACCAGGACCTCGCCCGGTTGGCCCGTCTCGGCGAGCACCCGGACCTCGACGCCGTCGACTGCACGACCGCTCGTGAGCGAGATGATCTCGTCCGGATCGCCTTGCCTGCAGGCTGTTGCGACGCCGCAGCACTCCGTCAAGCCGTACGCGGTGATGACCTCCTGGAACCCCAGCTCCTGGCGCATGCGGGCGATGAGAGCAGTCGGCACGACCGCTGCGCCGGTGACGGCCAGTCGGATCGGCGGCAGCTGCGAGGGGTGCTCGAGCAGTGAGCTGTAGACCGTCGGCGGGCCGGGGATGACGTCGATCTTCTCGGCGATGATGGTGCGCACGGCCTCGTCCACGTCGAACACCTTCATCGGCACGCAGGTCGCTCTCTGCAGCAGGCAGGCGAGCAACCCGGCCTTGTAGCCGAACGTGTGGAAGAAGGGCGCGATGACGAGCATGCGCTCACCCTCGCGCAGCCCGACGGTGAGCGCCCAGGTGCGGAAGATGCCGATGCTCTGGCCGTGGGTGGCGACGGCCCCCTTCGGCTTCCCGGTCGTGCCGGACGTGAAGATGATGTCGCTCGGATCGGACTCGAGAACCGCGTCCGCCGCCTTCTCGACGGTGTCCACCTCGACCTCGGAGGCGCCCTGCAGGAAGGCATCGAGCTGGGAGGTGCGGATGACCTGGACGTCCGGGTTCCCCAGCGCCAGGACGGGGTCTGCGCCGAGGAGCTCGGTGAGGAAGCCGTCGTCGACGAACAGTGCTGACACCTTCGTGCGGTCGAGCAGGTAACGGGCCTCCTCGCCCTTGAAGCGGGTGTTCACCGGCACGAGGATCACGCCGATGCTGGACAGGCCGAGCCCCGCGACGACCCAGGCGGCGGTGTTCGGCCCCCACATGGCGACCCGGTCGCCGGGCTGCAGGCCGGAGGCGAGGGCAGCGCGTGAGAAGGTCTGACTGCGGTCGAGCAGCTCGGCGAAGGTCAGCCGGACCTCGGGGGTGACAACAGCCTCCCGGTCGGGGGTGGCTGCGGCCGCTGCACGCAGCACCGCGGGGATCGTGTCCATGCCGTCCCTTCTAGCAAGCGCTTGGTTGGCAAGATACGATCGCGACTCGTTGCTGGTCAAAGGAGGCCTCGGGATGGCGGCGACTGACCCTGTCACGCTCGATCGTCGTGAGGTCATCCTCGAGCGCGCGGCCGACCTGTTCGCCAAGCAGGGCGTCGCGGCCACGACCGTACGCGAGATCGCCGAGGCCGTGGGCATCCTCTCCGGCTCGCTCTACCACCACTTCGCGTCCAAGGACGAGATCGTCGACGCCATCGTCACGTCGTTCATGGAGGACCTCGTCACCCGCTACGACGCCGTGCTCGCGTCCGAGACCGATCCGCACGCGCAGCTCGTCGGCCTGGTGCGCGCGTCGATCGCGACCAGCGCAGAGCACCCGCACGCGACGGAGATCTACCAGAACGACGCCCGCTACCTGCAGGCCGACGACGGGTCCGCTGCCGTCGTGAAGGGCGCGCGCACCGTCCGGTCGGCGTGGATCCAGGTGCTCGAGGGCGGCGCGGCAGCCGGCGTCTTCCGTGACGACGTCCCCGTCAAGGTGATCTACCCGCTGCTGCGCGACGGCCTCTGGCTGACCGCCCGCTGGTTCGTCCCGACCAAGACCTACGGCTACGACGAGCTAGCCGCCGACTTCGTCAAGGTCTTCGTCGACGGCATCGCCCGATAGCCATACCAAGCGCTTGCTTGGTAGGTTGCGGCTGTGGATCTGAGGGAGACCGAGGCGGAGCAGCAGTTCCGCGCGGAGGCGCGCGACTGGCTCGAGGAGAACGTCCCGCACGGCCTGCCCAGCGGCGACACCCAGGAGGGCTTCGCCCTCCACCTCGAGTGGGAGCGGGCGCTGTTCGACGCGCGGTACGCCGTCGTGAGCTGGCCGGAGCAGTACGGCGGCCGGGGCGCCAGCGTGTGGGAGTGGATCGCCTTCGAGGAGGAGTACTACCGCGCCGGCGGACCGCAGCGCGTGACGCAGAACGGCATCTTCCTGCTCGCCCCGACGCTGTTCGAGTTCGGCACTCAGGAGCAGCAGGACACCCTGCTCCCGCGCATGGCCAGCGCTCAGGACCTGTGGTGCCAGGGCTGGTCCGAGCCGGGCAGCGGGTCCGACCTCGCCAGCCTGAAGAGCCGCGCCGACAAGGTCGACGGCGGGTGGAAGCTGAACGGGCAGAAGACCTGGACGACCCGCGGCGCGTTCTGCACCCACCTTTTCGGGCTCTTCCGCAGCGACCCGGAGTCCGAGCGGCACCACGGCCTGACCTACTTCCTCGTCCCGCTCGACACCCCCGGCGTCACGGTCCGCGGCTTCGCCCGGCTCGACGGCGACGAGGGCTTCGCCGAGGTCTTCTTCGACGACGCGTTCGTCCCCGACAGCGCCGTCCTCGGCGGCGTCGGGAAGGGCTGGTCGGTCGCCATGGCCACGACCGGCTCCGAGCGAGGCCTGACGCTGCGCTCCCCCGGCCGCTACACGGCCACGGTCGACCGGCTGCTCGAGCTGGCCGCCGACCGCGAGCCCGACGACGGCGAGGTCCAGCGCCTGGCACAGGCGTGGATGGACGCGGAGGCCTACCGGCTCTTCACGCTGCAGCAGGTCACGAACGAGCGGGCCGGCCGTGGCCGGCCGGGTGAGTCGTCGCTCAACAAGCTCCACTGGTCCGAGCTCGACATCCGGCTGCACGAGCTGGCGCTCGACCTGCTCGGCCCTGACGCCGAGCTCGAGGGACCCTGGAGCAAGGGCTTCCAGTTCAGCCTCTCCGGTCCGATCTACGCCGGCACCAACGAGGTGCAGCGCAACATCGTCTCCGAGCGCCTGCTCGGCCTGCCCCGGAAGTAGTCGCGTGTACTTCGGACTCCCCGACGACGCCGTAGCCCTCAAGGAGGGCCTGCGCGAGGTGCTCGCCACCGCGTGCACGCCGGCCACCATCCGCTCCGCCTGGGACGGCGACCCCTGCGACCAGCTCTGGAAGGTGCTCGGCGAGTTCGGCGTGCCCGGGCTGCTGGTCGCGGAGGAGAACGGCGGCCTCGGTCTCGACGAGCTCGGCTTCGTCGCGGCCCTCGAGGAGTGCGGGTACGCCGGGGTGCCGGGGCCGGTCGTCGAGACGCTCACCTCGCTGGCGGTCGCCCCGCTCCCGATGGACGGTTCCGCCCGCGTGGCCGTCCAGGCCCTCAACGGGCCGACGCCCCACGCCGCGGTCAGCACGCACGTGCTCGACCTCTCCGGCACCCTCTACGAGCTGACGAAGGGCGCCGGCGAGGTGACCGAGACGGTCGACCGCTCGCGCCAGCTGGCGACGTTCGAGGGCGAGGCGCTCGAGATCCGCCTGTCGGACGACGACGTCGCGCTCTTCGAACGACGGGGCGCCCTGGGCACGGCAGCGCTGCTGCTCGGCCTCGCCCGCCGGCAGCTCGACCTCACCGTCGGCTACGTGAAGACCCGTCAGCAGTTCGGCGCGCCCATCGGCTCGTTCCAGGCCATCAAGCACCCTCTCGCCGACGCGGTCGTCGGCACCGAGTTCGCGTGGCCGGCCGTGCTCCGGGCGGCCCAGGCGATCATCGACCAGGACGACGACGCCGACCTCTACGTCAGCATGGCCAAGGCCCTCGCCAGCGACGCGGCCTACCGGATGTCCCGCGTCTGCCTGCAGGCGCACGGTGCCATGGGCTACACCGTCGAGTACGACCTGCACCTGTTCGCCAAGCGCACCTGGTCGCTGAGCAAGGACTGGGGCACGGCGTCCGACCACCGCGAGCTCGTCGCCGAGCACCTCGGGATCAGGAGTGATGTATGAGCGCCTCATGGGATGACTTCCACGCGATCACGACCGTGAAGTACAAGTACGGCACGGCCCTCGACACCAAGGACTTCGTCGCCATGACGGACCTGATGGTCGACGACGTGACCGTCGCCTACGGCGGCGGCGCGGTGACCCTGCAGGGCCGCGAGGTCGTGCGGGACTGGATGGCCAACGCCATGGGCTCCAAGGCGATGCTCAGCAACCACTTCTTCAGCCAC
>JAODNB010000153.1 GCA_025464795.1 Frankiales bacterium | reverse complement strand
GCCTCACGGACGATGAGGGAGTTGCCGACCTCCTGGCCGTCGAACTCGAAGGAACGAGCGAGCTCCGCGAAGTTCCCCATGTTGAACGAGGGCAGTCCGACCTGGATCATCTTCGCGAAGCCCAAGGGCATGCCCATGTCCTCGCTGATGAGCTGGCCGATCTCGTCCGTACGGGCCGTGAGCGCATCCGCCGCGGCCTGCAGGTGGTCCGCGCGGACCTTGGGCTCGAGGCTCGACCAGCTGTCGAACGCAGCGCGCGCAGCGGCCACAGCGCGGTCGGCGTCCTCGGCCGTACCGGACGCGACCTTGCCGATGACCTCTTCGGTGGCGGGGTTGAGGACGTCGATGGTGTCGGTGCCTGACGAGGCCGTCCAGGCGCCGTCGATGTAGAGCTGGGTCCTGTCGAGCATCAGCGGTCCTTGTCGGTGTAGAGGATCATGCCTCGGAGGTTCTTGCCGGCTCTCATGTCCTCGTACCCCTGGTTGACGTCCTCCAGGGTGTACGTCGTGGTGACGAGCTCGTCGAGCTTGAGCTTGCCCTCTCGGTACATCGAGAGCAGCCATGGGATCTCGGCGCGGGGGTTGGCCCCGCCGAAGATCGCGCCCTGCAGGTCCTTCTGCAGCAGCGTGAAGGCGAAGAGGTTGAGCTTCACGTCCATCTTCGTCGCGTCGCCCATGCCCGTGACGACGACGCGACCGCCCTTGCCGATGAGGTTCATGGCGTCCTCGACGTCCTCGCCCTGGATGTCGCCGACGGTGATGACGGCCTTCTCCGCCATCCGGCCCCAGGTGAGCTCGCCGACGGCCTCGACAGCCGCGGCGGCGGAGGCGAACGTGTGCGTCGCGCCGAACGCCTTGGCCTGCTCCAGCTTCCACGGCACGGGGTCGATCGCGATGACCTTCTTGGCCCCGGCAGCGACAGCCCCCTGGATCGCGTTGATGCCCACACCGCCGATGCCGATGACCACGACCGTCTCACCCGGTCGGGTGTCGGCGACCCTGGTTGCCGAGCCCCACCCGGTGGTGACACCGCAGCCGACGAGAGCCGCCTTGTCGAGCGGGTGGTCGTCGTCGATCTTCACGGCCGAGGACTCGTGCACCGTGACGTAGGGCGAGAACGTGCCGAGCAGGCACATCGGCGAGACGCCCTGCCCGCGTGCGGTGATCCGGTGGGTGCCGTCGGCGATCGCCGTGCCACCGAGCAGGAACGCTCCGAGGTCGCACAGGTTCTGGTGGCCGTTGGAGCAGGGTGGGCACTTGCCGCAGGCGGGGATGAAGGCGAGTACGACGTGGTCGCCCTCCTTCAAGGACGTCACGCCCGGGCCCACCTTGGTCACGATGCCGGCGCCCTCGTGGCCGCCGATCGCCGGGAAGCCGACCGGGGTCGCTCCCGTGACGAGGTGCTCGTCGGAGTGGCACAGACCCGAGGCCGCCAGCTCGACCTGGACCTCACCGGCGACGGGATCGCCGAGCTCGATCTCCTCGACCGACCACTCCTCCTTGATGCCCCACAGCAGCGCGCCCTTGGTCTTCATCAGCAGTCCTGTTCGTCGTCCACGAGGTCATCCGTGACCCTGCCCCGGCACCTCGGGGGCGTCAACTCGAAGGGGTGACCTGCAGCACGACCTTGCCGATGTGGCCCGATTCCTCCAGGACCCGGTGACCCTCGGCGGCCTGCGCGAGCGGCAGCACGCGGTCGATGACGGGCCGAACCTCCCCCGCCGCGACGGTCGGCCACACCGCTGCACCCACCGCCGCCACGATCGCTGCCTTCTCCTCGAGCGGCCGCGCCCGCAGCGAGGTGGCCGAGACGGAGGCCCGCTTCTGCAGCAGCATCGCGATGTTCAGCTCCGCCGCCACTCCGCCCTGCATCCCGATGATCACCAGCCGCCCGCCCGTCGCCAGGGCCTCGACGTTCCGGGCGAGGTACTTCGCGCCCATGTTGTCGAGGATGACGTCGTACGGCCCGTCCTTCACGAAGTCCTCGTCCTTGTAGAGCACCGCGCGCGAGGCTCCTAGGCCGATCGCACGCTCCGCCTTCGCCGCCGACCCGACGGTCACCGTCACGACGGCTCCGTGACGTGCAGCGAGCTGCGTCGCGAACGTGCCGATCCCGGACGTCCCGCCGTGCACGAGCAGCCGCTCACCAGGTTCCAGCGCGGCAAGCTGGAAGACGTTCGACCAGACGGTGCACGCGACCTCGGGGAGCGCAGCCGCCTCGACCAGGGTCAGCCCGGCAGGGACGGGAAGCAGCTGACCCACGGGCACGGCGACCTTGGACGCGTAACCACCGCCCGACAGCAACGCGCACACCTGGTCGCCCAGGGACCACCCCGCAACGCCCTCGCCGAGACCGCTGATCACCCCGCTGCACTCCAGGCCCGGGTAGGGCGACGCGCCCTTCGGCGGGCTGTAGAACCCTTGTCGTTGCAGGAGATCCGCACGGTTGACCGCCGTGGCGGCAACGTCGACGAGCACCTCGCCAGGGCCGGCGACGGCGTCAGGGACCTCGGCCAGGGTCAGGACCTCAGGTCCGCCGAACGAGGGAAGGGTGACTGCCTGCATGTCCCCACCTTAGGCAGGCGTCACGGACCTCATCAGGGTGGAGATGTCGGTCTTGAACGTGATGGGCGCGCCGTTGAAGCTCGCGGTGCCGTTGCCGACCGTGTGGTCCTTCACCGGCAAGTGGTAGCTCGGTGAGTACCAGGTGGTGAGCTGGGCGTCGTAGGTCACGTCGCCCGAGACCTGGAGGTGCGTCGTGATGACGACGCACGGGACCTTGCGCCCGCCGACGGTGACGCTCTCGTTGCGGGCGACCCTGTTCGTCGCCTTGGCCTTCGTCTTGCCATCGGTCGACGTGGCCCCCCACACCCATGCAGTGCCGACCTTGGCCGGCTCGGGCACCAGCAGCGCCGCCGGGGACGGCCGGAACTCCTTGCCGCCGTTGAAGGCAGGTGAGGTCAGCTTCAGCGCTGCGAGGTAGGTGCCCCGATCGCGGACGAGCAGGTCCTGATCGGTGTCGCCCTGGTCGCCGTGCACGTTCGAGTGCTGGCCGCCGTTCCTGAGGGCCGAGAAGGTCAGCGTCTGCGTGCCCTTGGCGTCCTGCTTGCCGAACCCGGGGCTGCTGACGAAGCCGGACACGTCCAGCGTGTACTTCCCCGGCGCCGTGGCCTTCGCCGCGTCGACCTTGCCCGGCGCCACCGTCGTGATCGGACGTGCCGGGACGGTCGGTGCCGAGCTCGTGATGCCTCGCGCGCCGGCCCCCACTGATCCGCTCGAGGGGGTCGTCGTCGGCGCCCCTGGTACGGCAGCCGGGCTCGCGACGCGCGAGGTCGCAGCCGTCGACGGACTAGCTGACGCGTCGATCTCGGCCCTCGCGGACGTCGAGCTTCCCGACGAGCAGCCGGTGGCCAGCAGCGGGAGCAGGGCGACAAGGGCGATTTGGGTGCGCACGTGCTCATCCTGCCCCACGGGCCCTCAACGCCCCTGGGTCTGGCACTCTGCTCCCAGCGACCGCGACACGGAGGAAACACGTGGCACAAGGGCACCTCGACCGGCTCTCCAGCGTCGACGCGGGCTTCCTGCACATGGAGGAGGACGGCGCGCACATGCACATCGGCGCGGTCGGCGTCTTCGAAGGACCGCCCCCGTCGATCGAGGCCTTCCGCGCCCACATCGACGCGCGTCTGCCCCGGCTGCCGCGCTACCGGCAGCGGATCCAGGAGATGCCGCTCGGGACCGGGCGGCCGCTGTGGGTCGAGGACACCGCGTTCCGGCTCGACTTCCACGTCCGGCACACCGCGTTGCCTGCACCCGGTACGGAGCGGGAGCTGCTCACCCTGGTCGACCGTGTCATCGGGCAGCGGCTCGACCGGAGCAAGCCGTTGTGGGAGCTCTGGCTCGTGGAGGGCCTGGATGCTGGTGAGGACGTCGGCCGCTGGGCCATCATCAGCAAGAACCACCACGCGATGGTCGACGGGGTCTCGGGCGTGGACCTGATGACCGTCCTGTTCGACATCGAGCGGGACGTCAGCGACGAGCCACCGCCGGCCTGGTCGCCGAAGCCCACCCCGGGAACAGTGGACCTGCTCTCGGCAGGAGTGCAGGGCCTGCTGCGCAACGTGCTGGAGCTGTCCGGCCGCGGAGTGGGCGCCGTCACGCACCCGGTCGACGCGGTGAAGTCGACGGTCGAGGCCGTCACCGCCCTCGCCGAGACCGCCAAGCCCCTCATCGCGGCCGCCCCGAAGACGGTGCTCAACAAGAAGCCGGGTCCGCACCGCAAGACCGCGATCGTCGAGACGAAGCTGGCCGACTACAAGACGGTCAAGGGAGCCTCGGGCGGCGCCAGCGTCAACGACGTCGTGCTCGCCGCCGTCGCGGGAGCGCTCGGGCGCTTCCTCGCCGGCCGCGGCATGGACGTGGACGACCTCGAGCTGAAGGCCTGCGTACCCGTGTCGGTGCGGACGGCTGCGCAGAAGGGCACCCTCGGGAACGAGATCACCATCATGACCGCGCCGCTGCCGGTGGGCCTCAAGGATCCCCGGGCTCGGCTCGCGGCGGTGCGCGCCTCCATGGCTGACCTCAAGTCGTCCAGGCAGGCGGAGGGGGCAAAGGTCCTCACGTCACTGGAGAACGCACTGCCTCCAGCGATCCTCGCGCGGGCGGCCCGGGTCGGTTTCTCGTCGCGGCTCTACAACCTGCTGGTCACGAACGTGCCCGGTCCGCAGATCCCGATCTTCATGCTGGGACGCCAGCTCGTCGAGCTCGCACCGCTCGCGTTCCTGGCGCCGGAGCACACCCTGGCGATCGGCATCATGAGCTACCACGGCAACGTGACCTACGGCCTCATCGCCGACGCGGACGCGGTGCCCGACCTCGACGTGCTGGCCCGCTACCTCGAGCAGTCCTTGGCCGAGCTGGTCACCGCGTTCGCGACCTAGAGGTGGATGCCCTTGAGGACGTGCGCCAGGGCGAGCTGCTCGCCTGACAGCCGGGGGGCCTCTTCCGGGGGCTCTCCCTCGACGTGCTTCTTGGCGGCGACAGAGTCCGGGAACGCCTTGTAGGCAAGGTGAAGCACCTGGTCGACGACCTTGGGCGACAGGGCGTACATCACCTCGGCGAAGGTGCCCAGCTTGGTGTTGATGTGCTTGGGCCGCGACCGGATCGCCTCGCAGACCATCTCGCCGGCCTCACGCGGAGTGATGGCCGGGAAGGCGTCGTACATCTTGGTGGGCGCGATCATCGGCGTGCGCACCAGCGGCATGTGGATCGTGGTGAACGTGACGCCCGAGCCGAGCGTCTCCGACGCGGCGATCCGGGAGTACGCGTCCAGCGCCGCCTTCGACGCGACGTAGGCGGAGAAGCGCGGGACGCCGGTCTGCACGCCGATCGAGGACACGTTGATGATGTGGCCGAACCGCTGCTTCGTCATCGACGGCAGCAGGCCCGTGATGAGCCGCACCGCGCCGAAGTAGTTGAGCTGCATCGTGCGCTCGAGGTCGTGGAAGCGGTCCTGCGAGAGCTTGATGGACCGGCGGATCGACCGGCCGGCGTTGTTGACCAGGAAGTCGACCCCGCCATGCGCCTCGAGGACGTCAGCGACCAGGGTGTCGATCGACTCGAGGTCCGACAGGTCGCAGGTGAACACGAAGCACTCGCCGCCCGCGTCCTGGATCTCGGTCTGCACCTCGAGCAGCTTGTCGAGGGAACGGGCCACGATGATCGGGATGCCGCCGGCCGCCGCGACCATGCGGGCGGACTCGGCGCCGATGCCGGACGAGCCGCCCGTGATGAGGACGCGCTTTCCCTTCACGGCGTTGGCGAACGACCGGTCCTTGTGCAGGTCCGGGTCGAGCACCCGCTCCCAGTGGTCCCACAGCTTGTTGCTGTAGGTGTCCAGCGACGGCACCGAGATGCCCGAGCCCTCCAGGGCCCGCTCGGTGTCTCGGGTGTCGAACTGCGGGACGAGGGCCATGTGCCCGATGACCTCGTCCGGGATGCCGAGGTCGGCGAGCAGCGAGCGCCGGATGTCCTTGAGCTGCGGGAGCTTCATGAGCATCGAGAAGGCGCCCTTGGGCAGCAGGTCGAGCAGACCGGTGTCGACCCGCATCGCGAGCTGCGGCGCGTTCGCCGACCGTGCGAAGGCGTTGAGCACGTCCCCGACGCGCTGGCCGCGGGGGTCGGTGAGGTGGAACGCCTGGCCGTCCAGGCCGGGCTGGTGGGCGATGTGGTCGAGGGCGTCGACGACGAAGTCGACCGGCACGATGTTGGTGTAGCCGAACTCCGGACCGATGAGCGGCACCCAGGCAGGTAGCAGGTGCCGCACCTTCTTGATGGCCGTGAAGAAGTAGTAGGGACCGTCGATCTTGTCCATCTCGCCGGTGCGGCTGTCACCGACGACGACGGCCGGGCGGTAGACCCGCCACGGCACCGTCGCGGTCTCCCGGACGAGCTTCTCCGAGTCGTACTTCGTCTGGTGGTAGGGCGACGGGAGCTTCTGCCCCTGGTCGAAGTAGTCCTCGCGGAAGATCCCCTTGTACTCGCCGGCGACTGCCACCGAGGAGACGTGATGCAGCGTCCCGCCGAGGGCGTTGGCGAGGTCGACGGCGTTCTTCGTGCCGAGGACGTTGGTGCGCTCGTTGTCCTCCGCACTTGCCGTCATGTCGTAGAGCGCTGCGAGGTGGAAGAAGTCGGTCACACCCGGTACGGACGCCGGGTCGACGCCGAGCAGCGGCTCCGCGAGGTTCCCCACGACCGGCTTGACCCGCGGGTCGTCGAACAGCGCTGCGACCTTGTCCACCGACTGCTGGCGGACGAGCACGAAGACGTCGGCCGGTCCGTCCTCCTGTGTGCGCTCGAGCAGGCGTGCCACGAGCCGTTTGCCGATGAACCCTGTTGCTCCAGTCACGAAGTACGCCATGGGGGAGTTCCTACACCCTTGTCACGGTCGCCCGCGGAGGAGTACAACGCGGGAGCAGCACACACCCTCCGGAGGCACCATGTTCGTCCAGGTGATCGAGTTCGAGACGGATCGCATCGAGGAGGGTCAGGCCGCTGTGGAGGAGTACCGCGCCGCGACCGAGGGACGGCGCACCAACACGAGGGGCATCCTCGCGGCGGACCGGGACAACCCGGGGAAGTACGTGAACATCGTGTTCTTCCCCTCCTACGAGGAGGCGATGAAGAACTCCGAGATGCCAGAGACGCAGAAGCTGTCGCAGACGCTGATGGGGCTCACCAACGGTGAGCCGACCTTCCGGAACCTCGACATCCTCTCCGACATGAACTAGGCCCTCGGCGCATGCCCCTGCCCTCGGTCACGCCGGTTCCACCTGTCGTCCGCGGACTCCCTCGGGTCGGTTCCGGGCTCCCGCTGCTGTGGGACCCCACGGCGTTCTTCACGCGCGCCCGCCGCAAGCACGGCGACACCTTCGTCATGGACGCGTTCGGCTTCCGGTTGTTCTGCGTGTTCTCGCCGGAGGGGGTGAAGTCCCTGTACGCGCTGGAGGAGAAGAACGCCTCGTTCGGACTGGCGACCTACCGCCTCATCAAGTTCAAGATGCCCGAGGACCTGCTGATCGGACGTCGGGTGACGCCGCACCAGCTGTTCGGACGCGAGCTGACGGAGACCTACGCGTCGGCGCTGGACGAGGCGATGACCGCCGAGATGGCCGCGCTGGGGTCCTCCGGCACGTTCGAGGTCTTCACCGAGATGCGCCGCGTCGCGCACCGGCTCGGGCTCACGTCCTGGGGCGGACCGGAGCTGGCGGCCCGTGTCGAGGAGCTCGCGCCGCTGCTGGACCAGATGGACAGCGCTGAGGCCTTCGTCCGTCCGGTGCAGGCCTTCCGCACTGCGGCGACCAAGCGGCGTCGTGAGATCGCCGCGATGCACCAGGTCGAGACGATCGTCGCTGAGGTGCTGTCTGCCGAGGAGCCCACGGGTTTCCTGAAGACGATCGCGGAGGCCTGGGACGGGGAGCCGGATGCCGCCGTCGGGATCGCCCGCGACCTCGCGCTCATCCACCTCGGGTCGCTGTCGAACCTGTACGCCGCGCTGTCGTGGACGCTCGTCAACCTGCTGCAACGCCCGGGTCTGCTCGCCCAGGTCCGCGCGGGGGACGACACCCTGCTGGAGCAGTGCGCGAACGAGTCGATCCGGATGGCGCAGCGCTCGATCACCCTGCGCGAGGTGCTCCGGCCCGTGGAGATCACCGACGGCGCCGCGACGTACACGGTCGAGAAGGGTGCCTTCATCACCACGATGCTGTCGGTGACGAACACGACTGCGGCGGCGGGGCTGTCGGTCTTCGATCCCGCGCACTACACCGGTCGCAAGCTGGCTGTCGACCTCCCGGCTCGTGAGCTGGTCTCCACGTTCGGCCACAAGTGGCACACCTGCCCGGCGTCCCGGTTCTCCATCACCGCGATCCGCACCGCGGTCCGGGCGCTGCTCGACGCGTACGACCTGACGCCCCAGTTCACGACCGTCGCGCCGCGCAAGCAGCAGATCGGCGGCGTGGCTCGCGCCGCCGCGCCCGTCCACGTGTCCTACCGCGCCCGCTGAGAGCTGTCAGCGGGCGTCAGGCGCCGGCGGTGCGGAAGCGGCGCAGGGCGAGGGGGACGCACACGGCGACGAGCAGCACCGACCAGGCGGCCATGCCCGCCACGGGGTGCTCGAGCTGCCACGAGCCGTGGGAGTGCACCCCCTGGCAGAGCTGCCGGATGGCCGCCACGAAGGCCGAGATCGGGTCCCACTGGCCGATGAAGCGCGGCACCGCGGACATCCCCTCGATGGGCACGAAGGTGCCGGCGAGGAACGACAGCGGGAACACGATCGCGAAGCCGACGCCCTGCATCGCGTCGGAGTTGCGGACGAGCATCCCGACCAGGACGCCGAACCACGTGAAGGCGAACAGACCCAGCAGGATCAGCCCGGCCAGCTCGAAGAAGGTGGCCACCGTCAGGTCCGGGCGCCACCCGAGCGCGAGACCCAGGCCGATGACCAGGGACATGCCGAGGACCTGCTCGAGCATCTGCCCGATCACCTGGGCGGTGATGATCGCGAGGCGGTGCACGGGCAGCGAGCGGAAGCGGTCGATGACCCCGGTGCTGAAGTCTGTAGCGGTCGCCATGCCTGCCCCGATGATCCCGAACGCGAGTCCCTGGCCGATGAGACCCGGCAGCAGGTAGTCCTGGTAGCGGATGCCGGGGATCTTGATAGCGGAGCCGAAGACGTAGAGGAACAGGACGGTGAACACGATCGGCTGGATCGTCACGTCCGCGAGACGCTCCGGGACGCGCGGGATGGTGCGCAGGCTGCGGCCGACGAGCAGCCGGGTGTCGCGCAGGTAGCGGACCAGGGGCGAGGGGACCGCGGGCAGCGGCTCGACGAGTGCGGTGGTCGTCGTGAGAGTGGTCATGAGACGAGCTCCTCCGTGGGGGCCACGCCGGTCAGGGCGAGGAAGGCGTCGTCGAGCGTCGGGCGCCTCAGCGCCAGCTCGTCCACGGCGATGCCGGAGCGACGGACGGCGGAGGCCACTGCGGCAAGGTCGGCCGTGTCGTCGGGGGCAGGGATGGACAGGGTCCGGCGGTCCCGGGAGACCGTGAGCGCGAACGCCGGCTCGAGGGCCGCCACGAGCTGGTCGAGGCCCACCAGGTCGTTGGCCACGACGTCGACGCGCTGGTCACCGATGCGCGCTTTCAGCTCCGAGGGGGTACCTGAGGCGACGGTGCGGCCGTGGTCGATGAGCACGATGCGGTCGGCGAGCGCATCTGCCTCCTCGAGGTACTGCGTCGTGAGCAGCAGCGTGACCCCTTCAGCGACGAGCTCCTTGATGGTCGACCAGACGCCCTGCCGGCTGCGCGGGTCCAGACCCGTCGTCGGCTCGTCCAGGACCAGCAGCTCGGGCTGGGTCACGAGGCTGGCCGCGAGGTCGGTGCGTCGGCGCTGGCCGCCGGAGACCGCCTTCACGAGCTTGTCGCGGAACTCACCGATGTCCAACCGCTCGACCAGGGCGTCGGCGATGCGGTTCGCAGCGGGTCCGCCGTAGCCACGCAGCCGGGCCATGAGCACCAGGTTCTCCCGGCAGGTGAGGTTGTCCTCGAGCGCGGCGAACTGGCCGGTGAGGGAGATGCGTCTGCGGACCTCCTCGCCCTGGCTGGCGACGTCGAACCCGCACACCTGCGCGGTGCCGCTCGTGGGGTCGGTGAGGGTGGCGAGCATCCGGACCATGGTGGTCTTGCCGGCGCCGTTGGGGCCCAGGACGGCGAGCACGCCACCGGAGGGCACCACGA
Organism: Frankiales bacterium; assembly: GCA_025464795.1. Lineage (GTDB taxonomy): Bacteria > Actinomycetota > Actinomycetes > Mycobacteriales > SCTD01 > RYN-111. Next base: position 7,871 of record JAODNB010000153.1, on the reverse strand, counting down.
GGTCGACGGAGTCGACGGCGGTGAAGTCGCCGAAGCGCTTGGTGAGTCCGTCGGTGACGACGGCGGGAGTGGGCATGGACAGAAACTTACAGTGACAGTAAAGATTCTGCAACTGAACAACCCGGGTTATCGTGGGAAGCGTGACCGAGGAGGACGTGGCGAGCCTGATCGCCGCGGCGCGCCGCCGGACGAGTCGGGTGGACCCTCCCGGAGAGGGCCTGCGCGAGCGCAAGAAGCGGCTGACGCGCCAGCAGATCTCGGACACTGCGACAGCGATGTTCCTGGACCGGGGCTTCGACGACGTCCGGGTCGCCGACGTCGCCGAGGCCTGCGGGATCTCGGAGAAGACGGTCTACAACTACTTCCCCACCAAGGAGTCACTGCTCCTGGACCGCGAGGAGCCGATGGCGGCCGAGATCCGCGCCGCCCTCGGTCCCGGCGCGCCGCTGGGCTCACCGATCGAAGCCGCGGTCCGCATCATCGTTCGGGACGTCGAGCAGATGTACGCCCTCTGGGCCGAGCACCCGGGAGCGCAGGACTTCACCGTCATCCACCGCTTCAACGACCTCATCGAAGGCACGCCGTCCCTGCGCGCGGCGCAACGGGACATGATGGACCGCCTCTCGCAGGTCGCGGCCGAGGCGATGGCCGAGCGGGCCGGGGTCGACCCCCAGGACCCTGAGCCCCAGGTAGCGGGCGACGCGATCCTGTCGCTGTGGCGGATCGAGTTCAGCGCGATGAAGCGCTACGCCGACGGCACCCTCACCCCGCAGCAGGCGCAGGCCAAGGTCGTCGACGAGGTGCGCCGGGCCGCTCGGCTCATCGACACCGGCCTGTGGTCGTTCGCGATGGCGGTCCAAGGCAGCAACGGCAAGGAGCAGGTCAAGGCGGCCGCCGAGGCCTCGGACGCCGCTCGCAAGCAGGTCATGTCGGCCATCCGCCAAGCACGTGACGCCTGGAAGGCCGCGGCGGCCCAGGTGCAGCGGGACTTCCACGCCTCCGACCGCTGAACCACCCTTGTGCCGCGGACGAACAGGACGCTATAGATGACGTAGTGACCCGAGGAGAGCTGTGACCAGCGAGATCTGGACCCTGTTCGGCGTGAACCTCGCCGTGATGATCGTGGCGATGACCCTGATCTCCATCCCGTCGTTCTCGACCCGCGACCCCAGCTACATCGATGCCTTCTGGGGGATCGGGTTCGTCATTCTCGCGACCTCCTCGTTCATCCAGGCCGCGACCGGGGACTTCGGCAACGACACCCGCAAGGGCTTGCTCCTCGGGCTCTGCGCCCTCTGGGGCCTGCGCCTCGGCGGCTACCTGCTGTGGCGCTGGCGCAAGAACGGCCCGGACCCGCGCTACCAGGCGATGCTGAAGAGCCGGAAGTCCGGCAGCGAGAAGGTCTTCCTCTGGCGCCGCGTCTTCCTCACCCAGGCGATCCTGCTGACCCTGGTCGCGCTGCCGGTCCAGCTGGGTCAGGTCTACGACGACGGCATGACCGTCGGCAACTGGATCGGCGCCGGCCTCGCCGTCTTCGGGATCCTGTTCGAGAGCACCGCCGACTTCCAGCTCGCCGCGTTCAAGGGCAACCCTGCCAACAAGGGGGCCGTCATGGACAGGGGACTGTGGCACAACACCCGGCACCCCAACTACTTCGGCGAGACCTGCACCTGGTGGGGGCTCGGGATCCTCGCGGTGAGCAACGGCGTCACCGTTCTGGCCCTGCTCGGCCCGGTGTTCATCACCTTCCTGCTGCTCAAGGTCAGTGGGGTGGGCCTGCTCGAGAAGGGCCTGCACAAGACGCGCCCGAAGTACGCCGACTACGTCGCCACGACGTCCGCGTTCGTCCCCCTTCCCAAGAAGAAGGCCGCCACGACATGAGCGTCTTCGTCCTCGGCGGTGCCCAGACCGACTTCGCGCGCAACTACGCGAAGGAGGGCCTGGAGGTCAGTGACCTCGTCCGCGAGGCTGTCGAGGGCACCTTGTCGGCCGCCCGGGTGGACGCGGTCGACACGATCCACGTTGGCAACGCCTTCGGGCAGCTGTACAACGGGCAGGGCCAGCTCGGCGGCATGCCGGCCCAGGTCGTCCCCTCCCTGTGGGGAGTCCCGGCGATGCGTCACGAGGCGGCCTGTGCCTCGGGTGGCATCGCGGTCCTCGCGGCGATGGCGGAGATCGAGGCGGGCCGGTACGACGTCGCCCTCGTCCTGGGCGTCGAGCAGGAGAAGTCCGTTCCCGGTGACGAGGCGGCGCGCATCCTCGGCGCGGCCTCCTGGGTCGGGCACGAGGGGCAGGCGGAGTTCGTCTGGCCGCACCAGTTCTCGCTCCTGGCGCAGGAGTACGACACGCGCTACGGACTGGATCCTCAGCACCTGAAGGGGATCTCGGAGCTGAACCACAGGAACGCGCGATCCAACCCGTTCGCGCAGACCCGCGGCTGGGGCACGCCGAGCGACGACGTCGTCGACGGCTGGGTGCGGCGCAGCGACTGCTCGCAGATCACCGACGGCGCGGCCGGAGTGGTCCTCGCGTCGGCTGCTTACGCCGCCGACTGGGCACGTCGGACAGGGGGTACGCCCGCTGAGATCAAGGGCTGGGGCCACCGGACCGTCGGGCTCTCGTACGCCTCGAAGATCGAGAGGTCAGGCGAGTACGTGCTGCCCCACGTACGACAGACCATCACCGATGCGTTCGGGCGGGCCGGGATCGAGGACGTCTGGCAGCTGGACGGCATCGAGACGCACGACTGCTTCACGCCGAGCGAGTACATGGCCATCGACCACTTCGGCATCACCGCGCCCGGCGAGAGCTGGAAGGCGGTCGAGTCCGGGATCCTCGAGAAGGACGGCGAGATCCCGATGAACGCGAGCGGCGGTCTCATCGGGCTCGGTCACCCCGTGGGTGCGTCGGGCGTGCGGATGGTCCTCGACGCCACCAAGCAGGTCACCGGACAGGCCGGCGACACCCAGGTCGAGGGCGCCCAGACCTACGGCACCCTGAACATCGGCGGCTCGACGACCACCACCGTGAGCTTCGTGATCGGAGCAGCGTGAAGGCGAGGGAGGTCGGCCGGCCGGTCGCCACGCTGCCTGCCGACGACGACCACCCGTACCGCTCGGGGGCGTGGCAGCCGAACCTCGCCGAGTGGGACGCGCACGACCTCGACGTGGTCGAAGGGACGATTCCCCTTGACCTGGAGGGGATCTACCTCCGCAACACCGAGAACCCGGTGCACCCGTCGATCGGGATGTACCACCCGTTCGACGGGGACGGGATGCTCCACCAGCTGCACCTCGCCGACGGCAAGGCGTCTTACCGCAACCGCTTCGTGCGCACCGCCGGATTCCTCGCGGAGCAGGAGGCCGCCGGCCCCCTCTGGACCGGGATGCTCGACATGCCAGCGAACTCGCTGCGCCCTGACGGCTGGGGGGCGCGCGGCCGCATGAAGGACGCGTCGTCGACGGACGTCGTGGTGCACAACGGCGAGGCGCTCACCAGCTTCTGGATGTGCGGTGACCTCTACCGCCACGACCCGTTGACCCTGGAGTCGAAGGGCACCGCGTCCTGGGTCCCCCCGGAAGGGATCAGCGCGCACACCAAGGTCGACGAGCGCACCGGCGAGATGCTCGTGTTCAACTACGGCAAGCAAGCGCCGTACATGCACTACGGAGTGGTCTCTCCGGCCGGGGAGCTGGTCCACTGGACGTCTGTCCCGCTGCCCGGTCCGCGACTGCCGCACGACATGGCCTTCACCGAGCACTTCAGCATCCTGAACGACTTCCCGCTGTTCTGGTCGCCAGACCTGTTGACCCAGGACATCCACCTGCCGCGGTACTTCCCCGACCTGCCCTCCCGCTTCGGCGTCGTCAGCAGGTACGGCACGGAGGTCCAGTGGTTCGAGGCTGAAGCGACCTACGCGCTGCACTTCACGAACGCCTTCGAACAAGGTGAGGAGATCGTGCTGGACGGCTACGCCCAGGAGAACCCCTCTCCCCGCAAGCAGGAGGGCGACGACTGGTACCGCAGCTTCTACCGGCACATCGACCTGCAGACGCTGAAGCCCCGCCTGCGCCGGTGGCGCCTGAACCTCACGACCGGAGCCGTGAAGGAGGAAGACCTGAGCGACACCCTCATGGAGTTCGGGACGATCAACGGCCGGTACGGCGGGCAGCCGTACCGGTACACCTACAACGCGACCGGCCACCCCGGCTGGTTCCTGTTCGACGGGCTCGTGAAGCACGACCTGCAGGTCGGGACCGAGAAGCGCATCACCTTCGGCGAGGGCGTGTACGGCAGCGAGGCACCGATGGCCCCGCGGATCGGCTCGACCGCTGAGGACGACGGCTACCTGCTGACCTTCACGACCGACACCGTCAACGACTGCAGCGATGCGCTGATCCTGACAGCGCAGGACCTCGACCTCGTCGCGCGCATTCGGCTGCCGCAGCGGATCTCCTCCGGCACCCACTCCTTCTGGGCCCCCACGACCTCGCCGTGACGACAGCGACTCTTGCCCCGAACGCGATCGGGGCGAGCGTCGGTCTGCTCGGTGACGAGTGGTCGCTGCTCATCGTGCAGCAGGCCCTGCAGGGCGTGACGCGGTTCGGTCACCTGCAGACCGCCCTGGGCATCGGCCCGACGGTCCTGACGACGCGGCTGGCCTCGCTGACGGAGGCCGGGGTCCTCGAGAAGGGTGTCGAGGGCTACGCGCTGACCGCCTCTGGCAAGGACCTCTGGTCGCTGCTGCTCTGCATCTGGGCCTGGGAGCAGCGGTGGGTCCAGGGCGCCGCTCTGCCCACCATGCGGCACCAGGAGTGCGGCCAGGTGTTCACCCCGGAGCTGGCTTGCACGACCTGCGCGAACCCCGTCGTCGCCGCGGACGTCGAGCTGGCGCAGGGTCCGTCAGGAGACTTCGCGCGCACTGCGCCTGCGGGCACCAACCGCCGTCGTGCGGGTACGTCACGGCCCGACGGTCCCGGACTGTTCCCCGAGACCATGGTCCTGATGGGCAGTCGCTGGTCCAGCGCCCTGCTCGGTGCCTGCTTCCTGGGCGCCCATCGCTTCACCGACTTCACGTCGATGCTCGGCGCCCCGCCCAACGTCGTGTCGGAGCGGCTCAAGGCCTTCGTCGCCGTCGGCGTGCTTGACACGAGCTACGACCTCACGGCAAAGGGCGCAGACGTCTTCCCGACCGTCTGCCAGCTGGTCGCCTGGGGTGAGCGATGGCACCCCGCACCCGACGGTCCAGCCCTGGTGGCCCGGCACGACCAGCACCCGTTCGTCCCCGGGCTGCGCTGCTCGCACTGCTCGATCCGGCTGCACCGCAGAGCCGTGACGATCGAGAGGACCTCGCGCACCGCTTAGGCTGGAGGCACCCGGGAGGGTTCGCATAGCTGGACTAGTGCAGCCGCCTTGAAAGCGGCCAGACGGTTCATCCCGTCTCGTGGGTTCGAATCCCACACCCTCCGCTCCGCATGGGCCGTCTAGAGTCGCTCCGTGAGACAGCTCCTCGTGATCGGCATCGGTGCAGGGGATCCCGAGCACCTGACCCTGCAGGCTGTTCGGGCGATGAACGAGGTCGACGCCTTCTTCCACATGCACAAGGGCGAGCAGAAGGACCAGCTCGCCCAGCTGCGGCGTGACCTGTGCGACGCGCACATCACCGGCAGCTACACCTGGATCGACGTGCCGGACCCGGAGCGCGACCGGACCGGCCCGGGGTACGAAGACGCCGTGGCCGACTGGCACGAGGCTCGGGCCGGGCTGTACGAAGGACTGCTCCTCGACCTCCCCGAGGACGGCGTCGCCGGGATCCTGGTCTGGGGGGACCCCGCGCTCTACGACAGCACCCTGCGGGTGCTCGACAAGATCGTCGCCCGCGGGAAGGTGGAGTTCACGCACCGGGTGATCCCAGGCATCACCGCCCCCCAGGTCCTTGCGGCGCAGCACGCGATCACCTGGAACCGCATCGGCGGGGCCGTGCAGGTCACGACCGGCCGCCGCCTGGCCGCTGAGGGGCTGGTCGCCGACGACACGATCGTGATGCTCGACGCGCATAGCTCCTTCACGACCGTCCCCGAGGACACCGAGATCTACTGGGGCGCCTACCTCGGCACACCCGATGAGATCCTGCTGTCCGGCACGGTCGGCTCGGTCGGCGCGGAGATCTCGCGCGTCCGCGCCGCAGCCCGCGAGGACAAGGGCTGGATCATGGACACCTACCTGCTACGCCGGCCGTGACCTCCCTGGTGATCGTGGGGATCGGGGCCGACGGCTGGGACGGGCTCAGCGGCGAGGCGCAGCGGGAGATCGCCGAGGCCGACGTGCTGTTCGGCAGTCCCCGACAGCTCGACCTCGTACCCCTTCCCACCGAGAAGGTCTGCTGGGGCTCGCCCCTGCTGCCGTCGTTGGAGCCGTTGCTGAAAGCCCACGAGGGCCGTCGACGGGTGGTAGTCGCGAGCGGCGACCCGATGCTCTACGGCATCGGGACGGCCCTGGCCGCCCTCATGCCTGTTCGGGTGGTGCCGCACGTCTCCAGCGCCGCCCTCGCGTTCGCCCGCATGGGATGGAGCTGGCAGTCCGCGACGATCGTCTCCCTCGTCGGGCGGCCGCTGGCCGCACTGCTGCCTGCGCTGCATGACGGCGCCCGGGTCCTGGTCCTGAGCGCCGACGCGAGCACCCCGGCCGCGGTGGCAGAAGCGCTGGTGGCCCAGGGCTTCGGCGAGTCCTCGATGTCAGTGTGGTCGCAGCTGGGCGGACCTCGCGAGAGCCGGCTGTCCGCGACTGCGAGCACGTGGAGGGGAGACGTCGACGACCTCAACGTCATCGCCCTGGAGTGCCGGGGAACCGGTCTGCCTCTCGGTGCCGGCCTTGCGGACGACCTGTTCGAGAACGACGGCCAGATCACCAAGCGCGAGGTCCGCGCCGTCGTCCTGTCGCTGCTGGCCTGCCGGCCTGGTCAGGTCCTCTGGGACGTCGGCGCGGGCACGGGCTCCGTCGGCATCGAGTGGATGCGGCTGGGCGGACGGGCGGTGGCTGTCGAGAGGTCGGCGGAGAAGGGCGCCCGCATCGAGCGGAACGCCGCGGCACTCGGGGTCCCAGGGCTGCAGGTCGTCGTCGGGGACGCCCCGGATGCGCTCGCGGCCCTGCCGACTCCGGACGCGGTCTTCCTCGGCGGCGGTGCGACCGTGCCCGGCCTGCTGGAGAAGTGCTGGTCGGCGCTCCCTGCGAGCGGACGGATGGTCGTCAACGCCGTGACGCTCGAGTCGGAGGCCGCTCTGCTCGCAGCCCAGGCCAAGCAGGGCGGTGAGCTGATCCGGCTCTCGGTGCAGCGCACCGCCCCCGTCGGGAGCTTCACGGGGTGGAAGCCGATGACGACCCTCACGATCTGGTCGGCAACGAAGTGACCGTCTTCTTCGTCGGCGCCGGGCCGGGCGCCGCGGACCTCGTGACCGTTCGTGCGCTGCGGCTCCTCGAGAAGGCCGCCGTCGTGGTCTACGCCGGCGCGCTCGTCCCCGAGGAGCTGCTCGCGTCCTGCCCGACCGACGCGACCCTGGTCGACTCCGCGAACCTCGACCTCGACCAGATCGTCGCCGTCCTCAGCGAGGCTCATGCTGCCGGCAAGGACGTCGTGCGCCTGCACTCCGGCGACCCCTCGGTATTCAGCGCGATGGCCGAGCAGGCCCGCCGGCTCGACGCGCTCGGTGTTCCGTGGCAGGTGGTCCCCGGGGTGCCCGCCTTCGCTGCTGCGGCTGCTGCTCTGGGCCGGGAGCTCACCGTTCCGGGGGTCGGCCAGACGGTCATCCTCACGCGGATCGCCGTCGACGCGACAGCGATGCCGGCAGGTGAGGACCTGCAGACCCTCGGCGCCT
>JAODNB010000126.1 GCA_025464795.1 Frankiales bacterium | reverse complement strand
CTCAGCGGAGGGCTCACCTGGACGACCTGGCCTGGCGGGACGTTGGTCCTGCGGAGGTCGTGACCTTCCACACTGTCGAGCAGTCGGGCTGTCGCGGGAGGTTGTTCTCAGAGCGGCCAAGGAGGTCGCAGTGGGAGGCACCGCCATGCGACGCAAGAGCTTCGACATCCTCGTTTCAGCAACCGGCATGGTCCTCGCGACCGTGCTCCTCGCCGCCTCAGGGCTGATGTTCTGGGCGCACAGCTTCGTGAGTGACAACGTCCGTACCCAGCTGTCGGCGGAGAAGATCTTCTTCCCTGCCGCCGGCACGGAGTCGCTCAACGACCCGGCCATCAAGCCCTACCTGTCCAAGTACGCCGGTCAGCAGCTGACCAACGGGGACCAGGCAAAGGCCTACGCCGACCACTTCATCGCCGTCCACCTCAAGGGGATCAGCGGCGGCAAGACCTACTCCGAGCTCTCGGCCGCATCGATCGCCGCCCCGACTGATGCCGCGCTCGCCGGCAAGGTGGCCACCGTCTTCAAGGGCGAGACGCTGCGTGGCCTGCTCCTCAACGCCTACGCGTTCGGCAAGATGGCCCAGGTCGCTTTCATCGGCGCGTTCATCGCTCTCGGAGCCGGTGCCCTCCTGGTGATCCTGTCGGTGCTGGGTCTGCTCCACGCCCGGCGTACCTCCGCGGAAGCGGCTCTCCACGTGCCCGGCTGGCACCCGGAGCACCTGCCGGCTACCTGACAGCCGTCCGCAACGCCATGGGCGACACCCGATCCGGGTGTCGCCCATCGGCCTTGGGTCCGCTGATCGGTAGGAGGCGTAGCGAGGTCTCCGTTGAGGTAGGACCGACAGCGTGCCTGTTACCGACTGCCCGAAGCGGATGACGTACGGGCCGTGCGGTGGGGTTCGTCACGACCTCCGGTGCGAGATGGCCCCGCACCGCTGCGTGTTCGTCGACGCGCCGGCCCAGGTCTGGGACGGGGAGCTGGCGGCGCCGCTCGGACTGACGGCGCCGTACGTGCTCACGGACCTGTCAGTGCGTCCCTTCGACGTCACGGGGCTCCACGAGGTGGTCGACGTCCTCCGCGGCACCTGTGACGCCGTGCTGGTGGGGGAGCACCAGCACCGACCGGACTTCCCACCGGGGCAGATGACCTCGTTGGTCCATGACGCCGGCTTGGTCGCGTGGATCACGCTGACCTGCCGAGACCGCAACCGGGTGGTGCTCGAGCAGGAGCTCGCAGGGCTCGCTCTTGGCGGCACGCGTCCAGCAGGCGTCCTGTGCGTCACCGGCGACGGCCGCGCCCCCGGTACGCGTCCGGAGGTCACCCAGGTCTTCGACCTCGACAGCACGCGGCTGGCTGCCCTGGCCGCCGATCGAGGGCTGCCCGTGGCCGTCGCCGAGTCGCCGGGCGCGGAACCGCGCGAGGTGCGGCCGTTGCGGGTGCTCAGCAAGCAACGAGCCGGGGCGAACGTGTGCTTCCTCAACCACGTGGGAACGCCGCAGGCTGTGTCCGCCTTCATCCGCTCCTGTCGTGACCTGGGTGTCACGCTTCCGTTCGTCGCCGGGGTGGCGGTCTACACCGACGAGCGGTCAGCGCGGGTGCTGCAGGCGTTCCCCGGTCTGGACCTGGACGAGGGCCGTGTCCAGCAGGTCCTGCGTGCCTCAGACCAGGAGGAGGCGGGGATCGGCGCCGCGGTGCACGAGGCACAGCAGCTGCTCGCCGTGGACGGCGTCGTGGGCGTCAACCTGAGCGGCCTCGCCTCGGGCGCCGGCGAGGTGCCGGCTGCTCGCATCAAGGCCGAGGTCGGACGACGGGTGCGCGGATGAGGGAGCTGCCTGACGCCATGGCGGCGGAGTTCGACACCGTGGCGGGGTGGACCGCGACCGTCGTCGAGGAGCTCGGTGAGGACTACGCGCTGCCCTCGGCCTGCCGGGGATCCGGGAGCCCCGCGGCACTCGCCTGGCTCTGCGAAGCCCTGCAGCTCAAGGCCGGCACGACCCTGCTGGACGCCGGCGCCGGCGTCGGCGGTCCCGGCGCTTTCGCGGCCCAGCGGTACGGAGCGCTGCCCGTCCTCACCGATCCGATGCCCGAGGCAGTGGCGGCCGGCCGACGGCTGTTCGGCCTTCCCTCCCTGGTGTGCGACTCGCGGCAGCTGCCCTTCCCGGCAGGTCGTTTCGACGCTGCGTGGGCCCTCGGGGTCCTGTGCACGGTGGAGGAGAAGCGGCAGCTGCTCGCCGAGCTGCGACGTGTCCTGACCCCCACGGGTCGACTCGGCCTGCTCGTGCTCGTACGGACGACAGACCACCTGGACGAGCAGCCGGATGGCAACAGCTTCCCGTCGTACGACGAGCTTCGCGACGATCTCGCCGCTACCGGGTTCCAGGTGCTCGACGAGGCCGATGCCTCTGACTTCCCCGACTCGCCCGTGGCGTGGCAGGCACATGTTGACCGGGTTCAGGCGGTCATCGGGGAGCGGCACGCCGAGCACCCCGCGTTCCGCGCGGCCGAGCAGCAGTCCGGTCTCCTCGGCCGACTGCTGTCGTCAGGCCAGCTGCGGACCGTCCTGATCCACGCGGTCGTGGTGTGACACTCCGCGGACGGCGAGGGCTACCCCCAACGCGGTGACCGCGACGCCGACCGTGGACGCGACGGTCAAGCGCTCGTCGAACAGCAGCCAGGCCTCCAGCGCGGTCGCCGGCGGCACCAGGTAGAGCAGGCTGGAGACGCTGCTTGCGGTTCCTCTGCGGAGCAGGACCATCAGCAGCAGGACGGCACCGAGTGACAGGACGACCACCAACCAGCTGAGCGCGCCGACGAACCGTGGCGTCCATGAGATGTGCTGGTGCTCAACGGCCAAGGAGGCCACGGCGAGGACGGCGGTGGCGACGGCGTACTGGACGGAGGTGCCCCAGAGCAAGGGAATGCCGTCCCCGTACCGCTTCTGCCACAGCGTTCCGGCTGTGCCGCCGGCGAGCGCGACCAGGCAGCTCATGAGACCGGCGAGGGGCACGTCACCGCCGAGGTGAGGGGCGACGACCAGCAGCACGCCGCTGATGCCCAGCGCCAGGCCCAGCCACTGCCGCGGCGCCAGGCGCTCGCCGAGCAGGGGCAGCGCCAGTGCGGCCACCAGGACGGGTTGGAGGCTGACGACCACAGCACTCACCCCCGCGGGTGTGCCGTGGGCGATCGCCCAGAACACCCCGCCGAGGTAGGTGGCGTGCAGGAGCACCCCGGAGACGGCGGCCCGAGCGGCATGGGTCCGGTCGATGCGCGTCCGGGTGGCGAGGGCAGCGAGCGCCAGGAGGGAGCCGGCGATGAGCAGCCGCAGCGCCAGGAACGTGAAGGGCTCGGCGTCGGGCAGGCCGTACTTCGCGCCGACGAACCCCGTGCTCCAGAGCAGGACGAAGACCGCGGGCGCCAGCACCCCAGGATTCTTGCAGTGTTACTTGAAGCGGACCGTGAGCAGGGCGACGTCATCCTCTGCGCTACCGCCGGTCATGCGCTCGAGCAGGGCGTCGCAGAGCTCCTCCAGCTCCAGATGGCCGAGCTCCTCGACAGTGACGCGCAGTCGCTCGATGCCCGTGTCGAGGTCCTCGCCGCGTCGCTCGACCAGCCCGTCCGTGTACAGGACCAGCGTCGCGCCCACCGCGACGTCGATGCTGCTGTCGCAGCGGACGCTCTCGACCGACAGCCCGAGCAGCAGGTCCGGCTCGCTGGAGAGCAGTCGCACCCGTCCGTCCGGCTGGCGCAGCAACGGCGGCATGTGGCCCGCGTTGCTCCACGTCACACGACGCAGCTGGCGCGCCCTCAGCTCCGCTGTCTGCTCGATGCGGGCGAGCAGGCAGGTCGCGAGCCCGTCGACCTCGAGGCCGCGCAGCGCTCGCTCCAGCGCTGTCAGGACGGCAGCCGGGGGCTCTCCGATGGCGTAGGCCGTGGCCCGCAGGAGGTTGCGCATGGTGGCCATGGCAGCGGCGGCCTGCCGGTCGTGACCGACGCAGTCCCCGATGACGAGGGTGAGCGCGCCGTCAGGGACGACGAAGCCGTCGTACCAGTCTCCGCCGACGGCAGCTTGCTGCGAAGCAGGTGCGTAGCGCACAGCGACCTGCAGGTCGTCTGGCTGCGGCGGAGCTGACAGCAGACTGCGCTGCAACGTCTCGGACAGCCGTCGAGCCTCCTCGGCCTGGCGGCGCTCGGCCGCGAGAGCGGACACGCGGTCGAGGGCCTGAGCCGTCTGAGCCGCGAACGCAGCGAGGAGCTCCCGCTCCTCCTCGTCGAACGTCCTGGGCTCGGCCCAGGACACCACAAGGCTTCCGATCAGCGTGTCCCCTGACCGCAGCGGAAGCACGGCCCAGGCATCGCGATCCGTGCCGTCGTAGACGATCTGCATCGCGGGGGTGAAGGCCAGGCCGGCTGCACGGTTCGGCAGCCAGACCTCCTCGCCTGTGCGGGCGGTGTAGCTGCCCGGCAGGGGACCGTCGAGGGGAAGCTCGCCGAACTCCAGCTGCACCTCTTCGCCGAGGCTGTCGGTCATGGCCAGCCGGATCACCCCACGCGCGTCATCGCGGATGCAGACCGCACCGCCATCTGCGCCGAGGACGGCCGCGCCCTGCTCGATGACGACGCGGGTGAGCTCCGAGTCGTCATCAGCTCCCGCGAGAGCCATCGCCACGCGCGCGAGGCCGCTCAACCGGTCCGCTCCCCGGTGCAGGCGCGTCACGTCGAGGACGACGCCGACGAGGCGCTCGAGGTCACCGTCCTTCCCGGCCACTCCCTGACCGCGTGACAGCAGATATCGCAAGGACCCGTCGGGCTGCACTGCCCGGTACGTGGTCTCCATGCTGTCGCCCGGACCCGTCGCGGCGAGCACCGCCTGGACGCGGGGAAGGTCGTCGGCGTGGCAGCGCGCCTCGAACGCCGAGAGCGCCCCTTCGAACTCCTCGAGCGAGATGCCGAACATCGCGGCGCAGGCCTCGTCCCACACGAGCTTTGCCGTGGCGACCTCGTAGTCCCAGTACCCAAGCTGCGCTGCGTCCTGCGCCAGCTGCAGCCGCAGGGCCGTCGACTGATCAACTCTCACCCCCCGACCCTAAATGCGCCATCGAGTCACCTTTTGCTTACCCTCTGCGGGGAGTCTCTTTCGGTCACTCTGCGCCGAGCGCGTATGGTCCGTACGTGATCGACGCTGCCTTTCCCCCGGAGCCGCAGAGCGTCCCAGCGGCCCGTCGGTTCGTGCGCACGGCCCTGGACGAGCTGGGCGTGCCCGGGGCGTTGGACGCGGCCGAGATGCTGGTGTCCGAAGCGGCCACCAACGCCGTCCTCCACGCTCGAACAGACTTCGTCGTCGAAGTCGCCCGGGAGGGCGAGCGGGTGCGCGTGAGCGTCGCGGACTCGTCGCCCGTGCTTCCTCGCCAGCGCGACTACGGGATCGATGCGACGACGGGCCGAGGGGTCCGGCTGATCGCGACGCTCGCGGCGGCCTGGGGGGTCGACCGCACACCCGAGGGCAAGACGGTCTGGTTCGAGATCGACGCGGCGGACGGCCGGTCCTCGGTGGAGGAGTCGTGGGACTCGGACGCGGACCTCGACGCGCTGCTGGCGGGATACGACGACCTGGAGGAGCCGGAGGGCAGCTCGGGCTCACCGTCGTCCTTCTTCCAGCTCCTGTCTGCGCCTGCTTCGCTGCGACGGGCCGCATGAGCGAGCTGGGCCACGGCGAGCTTCAGACCGTGCACCTGCTCGAGCTTCCGGTGCCGCTGGCAGCGCAGGCTCAGCAGTGGTTCGAGGAGCTCATGCGCGAGTTCGCGCTGATCCACGGCGGCGCCGCCGACCACGAGCGGCCGCAGACCCCGGGCCGGTTGACGGCGATGGTCGACGCGCTCGTCAGCCGGTTCGCGGGGGTGAACGACGACGCGCGTGACCGCCTCGAGGAGGCGATCGACCGTCGCGATCTCGTCATCGCCGACCACGTCATGCAGATGCCGGCGGAGGCCGCCGCTGCCTCGATCGGCCTGGCCGCGATGATGGACGAAGCCGACGAGTTCTGCCGGCAGGGCCAACACCTGCTGACCCTGGCTGAGCCGCAATCGGTGCGCGTCTACCGCACCTGGTACCTGGCCGAGGTCGTCGCTCAGCTCGGCGGTGCAGCGCCCGTCCCCTGGCCGGAGTACCGAGACGCCAACAGCTAGCCGGACTGCGCCCGCAGCAGGGCAAGGGCAGCGGCCTCGTCGACAGGTCGGCTGAACAGGTAGCCCTGGCCGATCCGGCAGCCGAGCTCGACCAGGTGCCTGCGTTGCTCGGGAGTCTCGATGCCCTCAGCGACCGCTGTCAGCCCGAGCTGGCCTGCCAGCCCGAGGATCGCCGCCGTGACGGTCGTCGCCGCCGGCGAGGCCTCATCGAGGGCGGCGACGAAGCTGCGGTCGATCTTGAGGGACTGCACGGGCAACCGCGTGAGGTAGGACAGTGACGAGAAGCCGGTGCCGAAGTCGTCGATGCTGATCCGGCCGCCGGCCGCTGCCAGCGCATCGAGGGTCTCCAGGGTCGCGGTGGTGTCGTCCATGAGGGTGGACTCGGTGAGCTCGAGCCCGAGCGTCCACGGCCGGACGTCGCGCACACACGCACTCACCATGGGCAGGAGGGCAGGGGAGGTGAGCTGTCGTGCTGACACGTTCACGGACAGCATCAGCTCGTACGGCGCGATGTGCTCCTGCCAGCGAAGAGCGGTGCTCGCGACGTCCTGCAGCACCCACTCGCCGAGCGGCAGGATCAGTCCGGTCTCCTCCGCCATCTGCAGGAAGGCGTCGGGCCCGATGAGCCCCCGCTCAGGGTGCTGCCAGCGGACCAGGGCCTCGAACCCGATGATGCGGTCACCGCGTTCCAGGTCCACCAGCGGCTGATAGTGCACGCGGAACTCACCGGCCTCGATCCCGTGCCGGATCTGGTCCTCGAGGTCCAGCCGGTCGAACGCCCGCTGACGCATGTGGCTGCCGAACACCTCGTACCGGTTGCCGCCGCTCTGCTTGGCCCGGTACATGGCGATGTCGGCGTCCCGGAGGATCCCGCTCGCGGTCTGGTGCGCGGCGGCCACCACGATCCCCACGCTCGCTGACGGTGACAGCAGCCGGCCTTCGAGCTGCACCGGCTCCGCGACGACACGCAAGATGCGTTCGGCCAGGGCGACGATGTCTGGCACCTCGACCAAGCGGGTCGACAGCACCACGAACTCGTCACCGCCGAAGCGGGCCACCAGGCCCTCGTCCCCGACTGCGCCGGCCAACCGCTGCGCGAGGCTCAGCAGCAGCTCGTCGCCGACGTCATGGCCGAGTGAGTCGTTGATGACCTTCAATCGGTCGAGGTCGAAGAACAGCACGACCGGCGGCGACCCCACCCCTTGCTGCGCGCGCAGGAGCGCGTCGGTCAGGCACTCCAGGAGCTGCAGGCGGTTGGGCAGCAGCGTCAGCGCGTCGTGGTGAGCCTGATGGGCAAGCCGGGCGAGCAGGCGGTCACGGTCCAGTGCGATCCCGACCATGTGGCTGGCGCGCGCGACGAGTGCCTCGACGTCGGAGTTCGGTAGCCCGGGTTCCTCGCCGTACAGCGCGAACGAGCCGAGCGTCGCTCCGCTCGCGGGTGACGTGATGGGGTAGGACCAGCAGCTGCGGACGCCTTCCCGACGGGCCAGCTCGTGGAACTCCCGCCAGCGGCTCTCGGCGAGCAGGTCGGCCACGAGCACAGGCTCGTCGCGCTCCACCGCGACCGCGCAGGGTGAGGACTCGGTGCCGGAGGTCAGGCCGTCGATGGCCTCGCGGTAGGCGTCCGACATGCCCGGCGAGGCCCCGTCGCGCAGCACCCGTCGGGGTACGCCGGCCTCGGTCGTCACGATGGTGCAGCGGATGCCTGGAGTGTGCCGCTCCACCCACTGGACGATGGCGCGCAGCACCACGGGGACTGTGGCCTCGCTCGCGATGAGCTCCAGGACCTGTGCGACGGCGGTCTGGGACTGCTCGGCAGCCCAGGCAGCACTCACGTCGTGCGCGGTGATCACGATCCCGTTCACGTCCGGTTCGTGGAGCAGGTTGTTGCCGCGCGCCTCGAACAGGTGCGACTGACCGTCTGCGTCCATCACCCTTACGCGAAGCGAAGGACCCGCCCCGGGATGGGGGAGGAGCCCCTCGAGCACGGCCGCCGCCGCCTCTCGCTCCTCAGGGTGGACCAGCTCCAGCACCGGGGTCCCGATCCGGCTGCCCTCCTCGTATCCGAGGAGGAGGTTCGCCGACGGACTCGCGTACGTCAGCCGCAGGTCCGCGTCTACCAGGAGCACGAGGTCGGACATGTGCCGCAGCAGTGCACCTTGCCGCCGCTCGCTGCTGCGCAGCGCCGCAACAGCCTCCTCCGCTTGTGCTCCGGCCGCGCGGATGGCCCGAAGGTCCTGGTGGATGGTCGCGACCGCTATGGGCTGGCCCGTCCCGACGTCGTGCAGGATGAAGGAGGTGACCTTGACCGGTATGTCGCTGTCGTCTCGCCAGTCGCGCAGCCACGTCTCGCCCGTCCAGTGGCCGTCCCGGATGACGGCCGGCTGTTCCACGGCGACGCTGGCCGCCAGGGCCTTCGGAGTGAGGTAGTCGACGAGCGACGTCTCGCTGACCGCCACGTCGGGAGCGATGCCGACGAGGGCGCGTCCAGCAGCGTTGACGAACTCGACCTTGCCGTCGATGCTCGCGATCGCGATGAAGTCGGGACTCGCGTGCACGAGAGCCTCGAAGCGCCGAAGCCGTTCCTCGTCGTTCAGCACCCCGCCTCTTCCCGTGTGTCGTCCGGCCTGTTCCAGTGTCCTCCCTGCTGCGTCAGAACGGCATTCCCGCCACTCGCGGTGGCCAACCTGCGACTCCTCGGAGTGTGAGCGCCCTCATGCAGCTGCGCAGTGCTTGCTCCGGTTAGCACGGGCTGACACGGGCACGCAGGTCGAGAACGATCCACATCTCGACTTCCGAAGGGGAACGCCGTATGCCTAGCCAGAACGCCGAGCTCATCACCCAGCTCAACACCCTGCTCCGCCTCACCGCGCACGAGGGTGCGACAGCCCGCGCCCGCGTCAGCCAGGCCACCACCGATGAGACGCGAAAGGAGCTCCTCGAGAACGCCCGCAACTGCGACCGGCGCGCCGACTCCCTCCGTCAGGCAGTGCGTGACCTCGGTGGCGCCCCCGACGTCCTCGGTGTCGCTCTGGGCAAGGCCGCTGCCGCCGCCAAGCTCCCCATGGAGCAGACGATGCCGATGAACGAGGCGCTGCTGGCCGACCTCGCGCTGGAGCACCAGCTGTTCGATCGCGCGCGGCTTGTGAAGGTCCTTGCCGCTGACGCCGATGCACCCGAGCTGGTCGCCCTGGCCGAGCGGCTGGAGAACGCGCACGGAAACACCATCCAGTGGCTGTTCACCGTGCTGTCCGAGACGGCCATCGGCGGGCCGGCGGCGCTCGCCCCCACCTCGATGCAGACCGCGGCCGCCTCGGCGCGCAACGCTGCGTCGTTCGCCGGTTCGGCTGCCGTCACCGGCGTGAACAGGGCTGTCGAGACGGCCACAAACCTGACGGAGAAGGTGCAGGAGACCACCACCACCGTCGTGACGAACCAGGTCGGCCGGCTGATGAACCTGGCCGGTAGCGCCAAGCAGATCGTCAAGGTCGGCCGGGACGCGACCCTCGCAGAGACCGAGAAGCAGGCGGGCAAGGAGCTCGGCAAGGACAAGGCTTCCACCGTCCACCACGTCCGTGAGCAACTCGGCGCCGTCAACGCCGACGAGCTGCCGATCAAGGGCTTCGACGCCCTGACCGTGAAGGACGCGACCAGTCGCATCGACCGGCTCGCGACCGCGGAGGACGTCCGCGTGGTGCTGGCCTACGAGAAGGCCCACAAGAACCGCCAGGCGGTCACCGACGCTGCTGACAAGCGGGTCCGTGAGCTGGCCCAGGAGCTCGTGAACCGCTGATATAGCTCGGGGTTAGTCCTTCACGGACACCTCCGGAGGTGCTTGGAAGGGACCGTCAGGTTCTCTCCATCTGAAGGTCGGCGTTAGCGCGCCTGGCCTTCCGGCACCCCCGGAGGTGGGTCCCGTGGTTGTTCAAGCGTTGCCTGTCACGTTCTCGACGATCGTCGTCGCGGTCGATGTGGGCAAGAACGAGTTCGCCTTCTCCGTCACAGATGCGGTCCGGCAGCCGCTGTTGAAGCCAAGGACCGGTTGCCCGATGACGGCATCGTCGTTGCGGCAGGTGGTCGGCGACATCCAACGGGTGCTGCCGGCTGAGTCGTTCGTGAAGGTGGGAATCGAGGCGGCAGGGCACTATCACCGGCCGCTGCTCACCTTGGCTTCGTGGCCGGTCGGGTGGGAGCTGCTTGAGCTCAACCCGGCTCATGTCACTGAGCAGCGCAAGGTGCTCGGCAAGCGCACCATCAAGACCGACGTGATCGACCTGCAGGCGATGACCGAGCTGCTGCTGGCTGGTCGTGGGCTGCCGGTTCGGGTCGAGTCGATGGTGCTGACCGAACTGACGGCCTGGTCGGCCCACCGAACCGGACGGGTGAAGATCCGGCACGCGACGAAGAACCAGCTCCTCGGTCAGCTCGACCGGACCTTCCCTGGCTTGACCCTCGCGCTGCCCGACGTCCTTGCGACCAAGGTCGGGCGGCTGGTTGCGGCCGAGTTCTCCGACCCTGCTCGGCTGGCGGCTCTGGGAGCGAGCAGGTTCATCCGGTTCGGCAAGACCCGGGACCTGCAGATCCGCAGACCCACTGCGGCCAAGCTGATCCAGGCCGCGAAGGATGCCCTCCCGACCGCCGATGCCGCGGTCGCTCGGGAGGTCCTGGCTGCCGACCTGGCGCTGCTTGCCGACCTCGACAGTCAGGTCGAGCACGCCACCTGCCAGCTCGCCCGGCTGGTCCCGCTGAGCCCGTTCGCGCCGCTGCTCACCGTCTCCGGCTGGGCGGCGGTGCGGGTCGGGAACTACGGCGGTGCCCTCGGTGACCCGAGCCGGTTCGACAACCACCGGCAGATCTACCGGACCGCGGGGTTGAACCCGATCCAGTACGAGTCAGCCGGCAAGCGCCGCGACAGCGTCATCAGCCGCGAGGGAAGTGTCGAGCTGCGGCGCGCCCTGATCGACCTCGGCGTCGGGCTCTGGCTCACCGACCCCGCAGCCAAGGCCTACGGCCGCGAAATGCGAACTCGTGGCAAGAAAGGTCTCGTGATCGCCTGCGCGATGGCGAACCGCGCGAACCGGATCGCCTTCGCGCTCGTCCGCGACCAGCAGCCGTACGACCCCAGCAAGTGGACCCAGGAGGTCTAATCAGAGCTCTTCACAACTCCGGTCGGTAGTGCCAGGCTCAAGGCACGAAGGACCCGGACCAGACGCCGCATCCGCTATGGCAGACCTCGGTCATGCCGCTGCTAGCTTGGCGCCCGGGTCCTTCGCCATGCGACAGCCCGAACGAAGCCAGAGGACCCACCCACCAGTGAGGTCGCATAAGTCAGCGTGGGCGTCAGGCACCCTGCAGTCATGCTCAACGGCCAAGCTCAAACCACGCTCCGCCCAGCGGAGCCAATGACTCATGCCCACCGGTCGACTTGACGCGACCTACAGCCAGCTAGCAGGCACCTCGTGGACGGAGCTCGTGCTCCGTCCACGAGGCCCTCGTCAGCCGGACCCGGTTGGGCCGGCCCAGAGGCGGGAAGCAGAACCGCATGGCACCCAAGAGCGCATCGGCGCCTCAAGCACTCACGGTCGCGGTCACGGGACCGACGGGAACCTTCGGGCACGGTCTGGTCCCCTTGCTGGAGACAGCTGACCGTGTGGCATCTGTCGTCGGCATCGCTCGGCGTCCCTTTGATCCCGCTGAGCGGGGCTGGGCGAAGATGACCTATCGACAGGGCGATGTGCGCGACGAGCCAGGCCTGCGTGAGGCCTTCGCCGGCGCCGACGTCGTCGTGCACCTGGCCTTCCTCGTCGTCGGTGGGACGAAGGAGGAGACTCGGTCGATCAACGTCGAGGGCACCCTCAACGCCTTTCGGGCGGCGGCTGCCGCCGGCGCCAAGCGCTTCGTCTACG
>JAODNB010000125.1 GCA_025464795.1 Frankiales bacterium | reverse complement strand
ACGGTGTCGGCACCGGAGGAGAGCACGGCGTCGCGGAGCTCGAGGGCCTTGCCCGACCCGACGTAGGACTTGGGATCGGGCTTGTCCTTGCGCTGCAGCAGCCCTTCGAGCACCTCGCAGCCAGCCGTCTCCGCCAGCGCCTTCAGCTCGAACAGCGACGTCTCGGCGTCGTCGTGGCGGGCGTAGACCCCCATGAGCACCACCCGCTCGAGGCGCAGCTGGCGGTACTCGACCTCGGTGACGTCCTCGAGGTCCGTGCGGATGCCGGAGACGCGACGGAGTGCGTTGCGCTCCTCGAGGTCGAAGCCCTCGCCCTCGATGTCGTGGAAGGCGTCGGCGTCGAGGTGGATCGACGCATCAGCCAGTCGAGCGCTGCGGCGAGCCTGCGGTTGCTCGGTCATACCCACCTCCTGTCCTTTGCCTGTCCGGGGCTTTCCTCCATGGTCGCACTCGCAACCGCGAGCAGCGATCCGATTAGCCACCTCCCGGGCGAAACCCCTCCTGTACGCCTAATCTGCCCCGTGTGGATCATGAGACCGGCAGCGCGCCCCCGATCACGATCACGGACCCGAACCGCCCCGGCGAGCTGGTCGACGTCCTCGGCAGCGGCAACGAGCGCGACTCCTGGCGCCCCGGCCGGCGAACCTGGTCCCTGGTCGGTGTCGTCGTCCTCGTCGCCGCGATCGTCGTCCCGATCGACCTGGTCCGTCAGCACGACGCCGACGAACGCGCGCGGGACAAGGCCGTTCTCGCCCAGGTGAGGTTCGGGGTCACCACCGACGGCATCCAGTACCCCCCGAGCGGTGACATGCCCGCAGGCACCGTCTTCGAGGGGGTGCGCAACGACAGCGCGGTGCCGCTGACGGTGACGTCCTTCCACGTGCTCGCACCCGGTTACGCCGCGCAGAGGCTGAACACCGAGCTCGGCCCGTACCAGCTCGTGACGCTGCCGATCCGCGACACCGCGACCTGCTCGCCCGCTGTCCTGACCGTGCCGCAGACCGTGCGGGTGACCGTCAGGACCGCGCGTCACCAGACGGTGGTCCGCGACCTGCCGCTGTACCTCGACGGCGGGGCGGAGCTCGCGCAGGCCGCCCAGGAGCGGTGTCGCTACCTGAAGCCACAAGGAGCACTCATCACCAGCATCACCAGCACGACGCAGCACGGCCGCGTCCTGGACGTGTCCGTGAACCTCGCCAACGCCGGGCTGCTGCCCCTCAGGGTCACGGCCGTCACCTCGTCCGGGATCTTCCAGCTGACAAGCACGGCTCCCTTCCCCCTGGACCTGCCCTCGGAGCCACGGACGGATCACGCGCGGACGGGCGTCGAGGTGCACCTGCGCATGACCTTGGAGGACTGCGGCTTCGCCCTCCCCACCTCGGACGACGGCAGTGTGTTCGACGGGTTCGACGTCGCGGTGGAGCGCCCCGAGCAGGACGCGAGCGCCCAGGTCGAGGGGTTCGTGGTGACCGTGGAGCCACTAGCCTTCGAGGACTACGTCGCCTTCGTGAAGAAGGCCTGTCGCTAGAGCGCGCGCAGGCCCGCGGTCAGCTCAGCACGCTCCTGCGCGGACAGCACCTCGAACGCCGGCGCCACCATCGCGTCCGTGACGACCTCGGCGGCCGCCATCGCGTCCTTCGCCAGGTCCTCGGACGGCCACGGCTTGGGCCACCCGAAGAACTCCGCGTTGGTCGAGCCGTAGCGGCCGCTCATCACGGCCTGCAGCGGTGGGACGCCCGCAGCCGCGACGGCGGCCAGGTGACACGACCCGCGGTGCTCGCGGGCCGCCTGCAGAGCCAGCGCCAACCGCACCGGCCCGGAGGCACCAGCCACGTCGTGGAGCTTCGCGAGCCAGCCGGCGAACAGGGGCAGACCCATCAGCGATGCGGTGTCCAGCGCCGTGGTGAGCAGGTCGGCCAGCCGTCCGGCCTCCGCTACGGTCGCGAAGGTCTCGAAGCCCCACTCCGCACACGCCTTCGCGTACTCCTCCGCGGTCTGCGCCGGATCCATGACAGCGACGCCCTTCAGCCACGCCTTGGTCTGCAGCTCCGGTGGGAAGAAGCCGAAGGCGGCCACGACGACCGACGGGTCGGGGTTGCCGAGGACACCACCGCGACCGCAGTGGTACCAGGCCCAGGTGTCCAGGCCGAGCTCCGCGCCGCGGGCGTTCACCTTGGCGTCGAACATCCACGCGCCGCCGAGCTTCGAGACCGGGCCCTTGATCTTCGCCACGCACTCGGCTGCTGTCACGCTAGGAGTCACGCCACTCGCCTTCCGCCACCAGCACCGCGGGCCCCTGCAGCAGCACGTGCCCGTCCTCCTGCCACGTCACGACGAGCCGTCCGCCGGGGACGTCGACCTGGTACGCAGACCCACGCGGGTCGCCGCTGCGGAGCACCGCCGCGACCACAGCGGCGCAGGCGCCCGTACCGCAGGAGCGGGTCTCCCCCACTCCCCGCTCGTGGACACGCATCCGGAGATGGCGCTCAGCGACGTCCTCGACGTACTCGACGTTGAGGTCCTTGCGAGCGGGGTCCAGCACCCCGAGGGCCTCGACGGAGGCGACGTGCACGACGGCGTGCGGGTTGCCCATGTCGACGAAGGTCGCCGGGACCCCGTCGATGTCGACCGGGTCCCCGAGGACCGCAGGTCCCATGTTCACGGTCACGGAGTCCGCGGACACCGTCACGTGCTTGATGCCGCCGCGGGTGGCGAGGTCGAGCTCGCCGAGCTCCGCAAGGCCCGCCTCCACGAGGTACCGGGCGTAGACCCGTACGCCGTTGCCGCACATCTCGGCGATCGAGCCGTCCGCGTTGCGGTAGTCCATGAACCACTCGGCCTCGCCCTTGTACGGATGGGCATCCGGTTCCAGGGCCGTCGGTACGACACGCAGGACGCCGTCGGCGCCGAGGCCGGCCCGGCGGTTGCAGAGCGCCTGCACGAGGTCCGGCGCCAGCACGAGGGTCCCGTCCGGGTCCGGGAGCAGCACGAAGTCGTTCTCGGTGCCGTGACCCTTCAGAAAGCGCACAGGACGAGGGTACGGCTCAGCCGCCGCAGGTGCTGCGCCACTCGGCCTCGAGGTAGGCCTCGACCCCCGCGACCCTGCGGTCGACGGCGAACGGGCGACCACGGCTGGTCCCGAAGAAGGTCAGCACGTCCGGGAAGCCGCTCTGAGCGGCCCTGTCGAGAGCCGCCCGTGCGGGTGCGCAGCTCGAGACGACGGCGTCGAGGACCAGCGCCCGGGTCGGCACCTCCTCCTCCACGAGCAGGCCTGGTGCCCTGCCGGGGAGTCGGAGGGGAAGCGGCCGGCTGGGCCGGAAGCTGAAGCCGGAGAAGCTCACCCGGCCGACCGTCAGGTCGCGGGTGCTGATGTTGGACAGCTGCGCCGTCACCGTGCTCCGGCCGTCGGAACGCAGGACCTGCGAGCCGACCATGCGCAGTGCGTCGATCCCGTCGAGGTCGCCGCACGCGAAGTCCTGCACCTGTGTCGTGGCCGGGATCGAGCTGAGATCCACCACGACCTCCCGTTGCCTGACGCCGGCGACCCTCAGCGCCCCCCGCACGCTGGTGGGGGCGACGACCGGCGTGCGGCAGTCGATCACGTGCTCCAGCTCCAGCGGGACCTCGGAGTCACGGGTCAGCGGAAGGTCCTGCCCGCCCACCGGCAGCCAGCCGCTCGGGGCGCTGATGTGGCGCAGGTCGGCCGTGTCGCTCGCCTTGAGCGCAAGGCTGATGGTGATCCGGTCGACGGCGCTGAGCCGGGCCGGCGAGCTGAGGTCGACGCGCGCGACCACGGAGATGCGGTTCGCCCGTTGCTGCAACTGCCGCCGGGCCCGCAGGTCCTTCGCCGCAGCCCCGCCGACGACCAGCAGCAGCACCACGGCGATCGCCAGGGCCCGGACCGGCCACGTCCACCGCGGAGCGGGAGCTCCGGCGACGACGTCGCGAACGGCGGCAGGGTGAAGCGGGTCCGTGATCGTGATCAGCGGAGCGGGCTCAGGCACACCCCGAGGCTAGGTCTCCCCGCAGCTGCGTCAGGAGGAGGAGATCCGCTGGTTCGGGTAGGGGATCGCCTGGACCTCGGGCGAGACGATCCCGCCGCGCCAGCCGGTGCCCTGCGTGAGGAGCCAGCGGGCCTTGTCGGCGCGCTGCGCGGAGGCGAACAGCCAGCCGTGGGCGCGGTCACACCCGAGCTCGGTGAGCCGAGCCGACTCGGCCCAGGTCTCGACGCCCTCGGCGACGACGTAGAGCCCCCGGTCGTGGGCTCGCGCGATGACCGTCGCGACGAACGAGTCGTCGTTGTCGTCCTCACCGACGCCGCGGACGTAACGGTGGCCCAGCTTCACGGCGTCGACCGGAAGCGCCTCGATGGCGCCGAGCGTGGCGTAGTAGCTCGAGAAGTCGTCGACGGCGAGGCTCACGCCGGCTCCACGCAGGGCGACCAGGAAAGCCGCTGCGTCGCGACCGAGGTCGAGGATGGTGCGCTCGGTGACCTCGAGGCCGAGGGCGCCCCTCGGAAGCTGGAACTCCTCTACGACGCCGGCGACGAGCTCGGCGAACCCGGCGGCGCGCAGCTGCTCGGCGCTGATGTTGAGCCAGAGCTGACGGGCCGGACCGCGCAGGCTGGTCCACGACTTGGCCTCGGCAGCTCCCGTCCGGAGCACCCACTCGCCGATCGGCGAGATCTCGCCCGAGCGGACCGCCAGGTCAAGGAAGTCGCCCGGACCCAGCACACCGAGCTCACCGTGGTGCCAGCGCAGCAGCCCCTCCATCGCGACGATCGCGCCGCTGTCGAGGTCGATCTCGGGCTGGTACATGAGCTCCAGCGACCCGTCGGAGGTCGCGCGGTGAAGAGAGGCGATGTCGACTGCGGTGGTGACCATGGGTCCATAGTCGACCGATGTGTCCGTTCTGCGGCATAGCGAACGCGGGTGGTCTGCCCCTAGTCAGCCTGGGTCAGCCGGGTGAGCGCCTGGTCCAGCAG
Organism: Frankiales bacterium; assembly: GCA_025464795.1. GTDB lineage: Bacteria > Actinomycetota > Actinomycetes > Mycobacteriales > SCTD01 > RYN-111. Next base: position 4,680 of record JAODNB010000125.1, on the reverse strand, counting down.
GTCTCCGCTGCTGTCCAACCAGTGCACCCGCGGGTCGCGCCGGAACCACGCACGCTGGCGCTTCACGAACCTCCGCGTGGCCGACACCGTCAGCGCCTTGGCCGTGGCCTCGTCGATCTCGCCGTCGAGCTGCCGCAGCGCTTGGGCGTACCCGAGAGCCCTGCTGGCGGTGACGCCCTCCCGCAGGCCGTCCAGGCCCGCGACCTCCTCGAGCAGCCCCAGGTCCCACATCCGGTGCACCCGCTGCTCGACGCGCTCCGCCAGGTCGTCCCGGTCCACCCCGAGGTAGACGGTGGGGACGTGCATCTCGTACGAGGTCATCTCCCCCGGCATGCTGCCCGTCAGCAGGACCACCTCGAGCGCCCTCACGATGCGCCTGCCGTTGCTCGGCTCCATCCGCTGCGCCGCCTCGGCGTCCAGGGACTGCAGTCGCGCGTGGAGCGGCCCCGGCCCGTGCTCGGCCAGCGCGTCCTCGAGGTCCCTGCGCAGGGCCGGGTCGGTGCCGGGGAACTCCAGGACGTCCAGCGCTGCCCGCACGTAGAGGCCTGACCCGCCCACCACGATCGGCGTCGGGAGCCTCTCGAGCGTCTCCCGGCACAGGACCTGGTAGTCCGCCGCCGTCGCGGTCCGACGCACGTCCCACACGCTCAGCAGGTGGTGCGGCACGCCCTGCTGCTCCGCCTCGGTCAGCTTGGCCGTACCGATGTCCATGCCGCGGTAGAGCTGCATCGAGTCGGCGTTGACGACGTCCCCCTGCAGCGCCTGCGCCAGCCCGACGCCGAGGGCGGACTTGCCGGCGGCAGTCGGGCCCACCACTGCCACGACGCGCTGGGGGTCAGCTCTGATGGCCGTTCCTGTACAGGTAGAACACGACGCCCGCGACGATCAGGCCGACGATCACGGCGGCCGTGATCTTGATCCAGCTGTAGGGCCGCTGACCGATCACCTTGCCGGTGTTGGCGTTCACGTAGACCTGGAACAGCTCCCCGGCGAACACGTAGGTCGCGAGCCACAGCGGCAGCAGCAGGAGCCGGAACAGCACGTCGCTGTCGGAGGTCGTCATCGAGCCGACGCGCTGCTCGTCGCCACCGATGTCCTGGCGGCAGTCGTCCTCGATGACGCCCGCCATGACCTGCTTCGCGTACCCGAAACCGTCAGCGGCATCGACGGAGTAGCGCGGCGCGTCCGTGCCTGCGAGGAACTCGGACTGGTAGCCGGTCGCGTTCGCGGTCGACCACGGTCCGAGCTTCTCGAGCATCTCGTGGTCGGGCTCGGTGACCCCCGGCGACAGCACGTCGACGAAGTCCCGCGACACCCGACCGGACGCCGGGTACCAGGCCGTGTGCTGGACCTGTCGGGTGCGCGTCTGGCCGTTCTCGGTGTAGGTCTCCGTCGTGTAGTAGTGCTCGCCGCGCTGTCCGGTGTAGTCGGTGGTCGTCGCGTCGTCGAAGCCCCAGTGCGGGAGGTAGGCGCCGCGCATCGACTCGGTGCGCACCACCTTCTTCAACGCCGTCGGCGCGAACCACCGGGTGGTCGCCCACTTCTTGAAGTGCTCGCCCGCCTGCGCCTTCGTGACGACGAAGGGCACGATCCCGTCGGGCGCCTTCAGCTCCCCTCCGCAGTCGTCGGTGACGACGATGGGTCCCTTGCAGCTCTGGCAGCGTCCCGCCACGACCGACATCTGCTGGGAGCTTCCGCAGTTGACGCAGACGACCTCACACGCGGGGAGCTGGACCGCCGGAACATGTGACAGCGCGGCATACGACATGTAGTCGAGCTTCGTGCTGCCCGCCTCGGGGGCGGTGATGTCGAGACTGGCCTTGCAGTACGGGCACGACAGCCCAGCCGTACCGGGCTGGAACTCCAGGGCCGCGCCGCAGCTCGGGCAGGCGTACTGGTGCGATCCAGGCTTGGGCAGGGGTGGTGGCGTTGTCACGAGCCAGGCAAGGGAGGCGGCGTGGGACCGGCCAGCTCGGGAACGTCGCCGAGCCTCGTCCACTCCGCCATGCCGGCCTTCCAGACGAGCGTGTCCGGCGTGATGCCCGCGCGTCCGGTGACCTCTGCGGGGGACAGCGGACCGACCTGCGCGCCGTTCTCCCCGACGTACCACTGCGTCGTGCCGGGCAGCGGCGGGGGCGCGACCGCCGGAGCCGTCTGCGCAGGGGCCTGCACGGCGGTCGGCTGGAGCGCGTTCGCGAGCTGGGCTCCGAGCGCCGCGCCGGCTCCGATCCCGACACCGGCTCCCGCAAGACCCCCGGGGTTCTTGGCGGCGTCCCCGATCGCCTCGGCCGCCTGCAGCTTCGTGAACTCGTCCAGCGCCCCGTGCATCACCCCGACCTGGGTGCGCTTGTCCATCATCGCCTCGACCTCGGCCGGAAGGCTGACGTTCTCGATGATGAAGCGCGGCAGCGTCAGGCCGAGGTGCTTGAGGTCCTCGCTGATGATGGGCGCGAGCTTGTCGGCGATGTCGTTCTGGTGGGCGGCAAGGTCGAGGACAGCGACACCAGACGTGGCGAGCGCCGTGACGACGCGGGACACGACGGACTGGCGGATGAACTCGTCGACCTCGTCGGTCTTGAAGGCGGGGTCGGTGCCGACCAGCTCGCGCAGCAGGACGGCCGGGTCGTCGGCCTTGAAGCTGTAGGTGCCGAACGCGCGGACCCGGACCATCCCGAACTCCGGGTCGCGCATCATCGCGGGGTTCTGGGTGCCCCACTTCTGGTCGGTGAACTGCCGGGTGCTGATGAAGTAGACCTCGGCCTTGAAGGGGCTGTTGAAGCCGTACTTCCAGCCCTTCAGCGTCGTGAGGATCGGCAGGTTCTTCGTCTCCAGGCTCACCGTGCCTGGGCTGAACACGTCAGCGATGGTGCCCTCGTTGACGAAGATCGCCACCTGGCCCTCGCGGACGACCAGCTGCGCACCGTTCTTGATCTCGTTGTCGTGCCGGGGAAAGCGCCACACGATCGTGTCTCTGGTGTCATCAGTCCACTCGACGATGTCGATGAACTCGCCCTTGATCTTGTCCAGCAACCCCACGGCACAGCTCCTTGATCGGGTGGTGATCACGACGCTAGCCAATCGTGCGACGGAGCGCCTCCACCATCCGCTCGGCCTGAGCCCGCAGCTCGGTGTCGTACGGATCGGTACCGGTCTCGAACACCATCTGCCAGTCCAGGACATCCCGATCCGGCGTACGGCGTCCGACGAGACGGACGTGGCCACTCGGGAGAAGGCCGCGACGCTCCGACCAGCCGATGCTGGAGGTGACGCGGGCGCGGATGGCCTCGGCGAGCCGGTTGTCCTCGGCCAGCTCCCACCGGTGCTGGGTCCCGGCTCCTTCGAGCTCGCTCACCTCGGTCAGCACCAGGAGGGGCGGCTTCCAGGAGACCCGCTCGACGTCGGTCCACCGCAGCTCGGCATCAGGGGTGTGCAGCGCCGACGGGGTGGCCACGAGCGGCACGCCGTCCGTGGTCAGCCCCCAGGCGAGTCTCCGCTCGGGGGTCTTCAGGTCCTTCACCAGCTGAGGGACCTTCACAGCTGGTCGATGTTCTCGTCGCGCAGCCGGCGGATCTCCACCTCGAGCTGCATGAGCTGCCCGAACGTGCGGTTGTAGAGCTCGACCTCCTCGACCGGGTTGATGCGCTGGAGCTTGCCCTTGAGCTCGACAGACCGACGTGTGATCGCGTGGATCCTCAGCTGTGTCAGGGAAGTACGGGCGTAGCGCGGGTACTCCCAGTCCGTCAGCGGAGCCTCGACGGCGAGGGTCATGAGGTAGCCGCGGACCGCATCGTCCTGAGCAGCGTCCAGGACCGCCGCCATCCAGATCTCGCTGATGGCCGTGTCCGTCCCGCCTGCTTTGCGGATGGCCTCGTGCACCTGCTTGTTGCCCTCGTCGAGGAAGGCGTCGTCGTCGAGGGTGTCGAAGACGGGGCTGACGGCGGCCGGCTCCTGGACGGCGAGCTTCAGCACCTCCCGCTCGAGCTTCAGCTGCGCGGCGTCGACGCTGGGCCGCTCGGCGACCTGCCGCCGACCCTGCTGGACCGGCGTGCCGCCGGCCTCCTGGACCCGGGCCGCGACGGCCTCGACCTCCATGCCGAGCCAGCCGGCGAGACGACGGGCGTACTCCGGCCGGAGCGCGCGGTCCTTGATCCTCGCGACGAGCGGCGCGGCATGGGTCAGGGCCTGGACCCGGCCCTCCGCCGACTCGAGGTCGAAGCGGGCGAGGCCCGCCTTGATGGCGAACTCGACCAGCGGGACGCGACTCGCGACCATGTCGCTGACGGCAGCGTCGCCCTTGGCGAGGCGGAGCTCGCAGGGGTCCATGCCGCCGGGGCTGACGGCGATGAACGTCTGGGTCACGAACTTCTGCTCGTCGCCGAACGCCTTGAGCGCCGCCTTCTGCCCGGCGCTGTCGCCGTCGAAGGTGAAGATCACCTCGCCGCGCATCTCGTCCTGGTCCATGAGCAACCGGCGGATCACCGTGATGTGGTCGGAGCCGAACGCCGTGCCGCAGGTGGCGACGGCGGTGGGCACACCGGCGAGGTGACAGGCCATCACGTCGGTGTAGCCCTCGACGACGACGGCCTGCCTGCGCCGGGCGATCTCCTTCTTGGCGACGTCCAGCCCGTACAGCACCGAGCTCTTCTTGTAGATCGGCGTCTCGGAGGTGTTGAGGTACTT
>JAODNB010000074.1 GCA_025464795.1 Frankiales bacterium | reverse complement strand
GGACCGCCGAAGGCCTGGCAGACCTGCTGCAGCACCTCGTTGGAGCCGTTCGCGGCCCACACCTGGTCGACCGACACAGCAACGCCGGTGACGCGCGTCAGGTAGGCCGCGAGGTCCGTGCGCAGGGCGACGGCCTCGCGGTCCGGGTAGCGGTTCATCGTTCCGGCGACCGCGGCGACGGCAGCAGCGAGGTCGGCCACCAACGCGGCGGACGGCGGAAAGGGGTTCTCGTTGACGTTCAGCTGGATGGCCTCAGGGAGCTGAGGTGCGCCGTACGGCTGCTTGTCGACCAGGTCGTCCCGGACGGGCAGGCTCAACGGACCTCTCCGCGGACCCGGACCTGCACCGCCTCGACGTGCGCCAGCAGGTCCTCCGCGCCTCCGAGGGCAGTGACGCACGGCGCCGCCTCGACGAGCGCGTCGCGGGTGTACTCGACGAACGACATCCGCTTGAGGAAGCTCTGCGCGGACAGGCCCGCGGCGAAGCGCGCGGTGCCGCCGGTCGGCAGCACGTGGTTGGAACCGGCGACGTAGTCCCCGAGCGAGACCGGGGTCCAGGGCCCGATGAACACGGCGCCGGCGTTCCGCACGCGCATGGCCACGTCGCGGGCGTTCGCCGTCATCACCTCGAGGTGCTCGGCGGCCCAGACGTCGCACACGAGCAGACCGTGCTCGAGGTCCTCCACGAGCACGATGCCGGACTGCCCAGTGAGAGCCGCCTCGATCCGCTCACGGTGCTTGGTGACCGGGACCTGCTTGCCCAGCTCGACGTCGACGGCATCCGCCAGCTCGACCGAGTCGGTGACCAGCAGAGCGGCTGCCAGTGGGTCGTGCTCCGCCTGCGAGATGAGGTCCGCGGCGACGTACGCGGGATCTGCGGTGTCGTCCGCGAGCACGGCGATCTCGGTCGGTCCGGCTTCTGCGTCGATGCCGCAGCGGCCCTGAACGAGGCGCTTCGCTGCGGCGACGTAGACGTTGCCAGGACCGGTGATCACGTCGACCGGAGCAACGCCTTCGACCCCGTAGGCGAACATCGCGATCGCCTGGGCTCCCCCGACGGCGTAGACCTCGTCGATCCCGAGCAGCGCGCAGGTCGCCAGCACGAACGGGTTGGGCAGGCCGCGGAACTCCTCCTTCGGAGGGGAGGCGATCGCCAACGAACCGACCCCTGCGACGAGCGCAGGGACGGCGTTCATCACGACCGACGACGGGTAGGCGATCCGGCCGCCGGGGACGTAGAGGCCCACGCGTCCCACTGGCTGCCATCGCTCGGTGACCGTGGCTCCGTCGACGATCGTCACGGTCTCGTCGGGACGCAGCTGAGCGGAAGACAGCAGCCGGTGGCGGCGGATCGCCTCCTCGAGGGCGGCACGCACCGCCGGGTCGAGCTCGTCGAGGGCCTGCTGAAGGGCAGCGGCCGGCACCCGGAGATCGACGAGGTCCACCCCGTCGAAGCGCTTCGTCGCCTCACGGACGGCGTCCGCCCCGCGGTCGCGCACGCCCTCGACGACCGATCGGACCTGCTCCACGGCAACGGCCACGTCCAGCTCCGCACGCGGGAGCTCGGTGGACAGGTCGGCGTCGCGTCGACCGCGCAGGTCGATGCGGGTCAGGTTCACAGCTCGAGCCTACAAGCGGGAAGGCCTGTTGCCCGTACGGTTATGGCCGTGCTGCCCTTGTTCCCCCTCGGTCTCGTGCTGTTCCCGGGGCTCGTGCTGCCGCTGCACGTGTTCGAAGAGCGCTACCGCGACATGATCCGCGACCTGCTCGAGCTCCCCGAGCAGGAGCGGCAGTTCGGGGTCCTCGCGATCCGAGAGGGTCGCGAGACCGGCGTGGACGGCATCTCCGCCCTGTACGAGGTGGGCTGCACGGCACGGCTGCGCGAGGTGGAGAGCTACGAGGACGGGCGCTTCGACCTCGTCACCGTGGGCACCGAGCTGTTCCGCTTGAAGGAGCTGCACACCGACCGGACGTACTTCACGGGCGACGTCGAGTGGCTGCCGGACGAGGTCGGGGACGCGCAGGAGGCCGATGTGCTCGCGGCGTCCGTCGGCGTCGCGTTCGTGGAGTACCTCGAGGCGCTGGGCGCGGCGAGCAACCAGGAGATCGAGGCCCCCGAGCTTCCCGACGACCCGCTCGTCCTCAGCCACCTGGTCGCCGCGACGATGCTGCTCGACCTCGCCGACCGGCAGGAGCTGCTCGCCCAGGCCGACGGCCGTACGCGGCTCCGGCGCGAGCTGTCGGTGCTGCGTCGGGAGGGCGGCTTCCTGCGCACCCTCACGGCAGCGCCCGCGCCGGAGCTGAGCCGCACCCCGGTCAGCCTGAACTGAGGGCTAGTCCAGCTCCTCCGGGCGCCGCAGCCCGAGCACGACGAACACCGCCAGCGCGCCGACCGGCCAGCCCACCGCTGCCCAGGGAGAGCGGATGCTGAGGTCGTCGCTCTTGTCGTTGTCGCGCTTGCCCAGGAACAGCTCCACCGTGCCGGACGTGCGGTTGTCCACGCGCAGCTGCTTGAAGGCCTCGGCGGCACCTGGTCGCACGCCGACGGATGCGGCGATGAGGGCAGCGAGCACCCCACCCACGAGAAGCCCGGCCACCGTCGCGGGACCTTGCCGACGGGCGAGCCACCAGGCAAGGGCACCGCACAGCAGACCGAACCCCAGCACGACCAGCAGGTAGCTGCCGTCGGCCGCGACGAACGCCTTCGTGCTCTCCAGGTCGTCCGTCGACGCCCCGGT
>JAODNB010000029.1 GCA_025464795.1 Frankiales bacterium | reverse complement strand
CGACGCTTGCTCGCTGAAGGGCTATGCCCAGCTCCTCTTCCGGGCAGCCGACGGCAGCGTGCTCCCCTTCGACCTCCAGCACGGTTCGGGCCAGGCCTTTCGGGACCCTGGCGCGCTGCCGATCACGCTCGCTCCCGGCTCCACGGCTGCCATCGGGGTGACCAAGTACCGCTGCGACCTGGCGGGAGGGATCGCGACGAGCTCGTTGAGCATCTCCTTCCCGTCCTTCTCGACGACCCTGCGCGGCCTCGACCGCTCCGGGACCGTTGGTGTGGCCTTCTGCGGAGCAGGCGACCCGGGCGTCCAGCTCCACGAGACCGCTGTGGTGGGCTCGGTCGACGCGCTCTTCCGCTGAGCAGCCCCTAGGCTCGCGGCATGGCGAGGATCATCAACGACATCCTCAGCGCCGTCCCGCACTGGACCGTCTACCTGCTGGTCTTCCTGCTCCCCTTCCTCGAGGCGTCGGTCCTGCTCGGGTTCGTGATCCCCGGCGAGACGGCCCTCGTCTTCGGCGGCGTCCTCGCCAGCTCCCACAAGGACCCCGCCAGCCTCACCGTCGTCCTCGTCCTTGCCATCCTGGGAGCCGTCGTGGGCGACACGGTCGGCTATGAGATCGGCAGCCGCTTCGGACCCGCGCTGCAGCGCAGCAGGCTCGGGCTGAAGGTCGGCGCGGAGCGCTGGGCGTCCACGGAGGCCTTCCTGGACCGGCGCGGCGGCACCGCCGTCTTCTTCGGCCGGTGGACCGCTCTGCTCCGTGCCATGGTCCCGGGCGCCGCCGGCATGTCGTCCATGCACTACAAGACGTTCCTGCTGTGGAACTTCCTCGGCGGCGCGCTGTGGGCGGTGGCGTGCGTGGTCGGCGGCTACCTCGCCGGCGACGTGGTGCTGACCTACGTCGACACGTTCGGCTACCTGATCCTCGGCGTCGTGGTCGTGCTCGGTGCGTTCCTGCTCGTCAAGCACCGCCGGTCCGTCACCAGCGACCCGACCTAGCGCTGACGACCGCGGCCGCTGCCGCACCGGCCGTCGAGGTGCGCAGCACGGACGGACCGAGCCGTACGGCGGTGCCGCCAAGCGCCTCGAGCTCGTCAGGGGGGATCCCTCCCTCGGGTCCGACGACGAGCACGACGTCGCCGCTGAGGTCCAACGCGGACAACGGCTCCCTCGCAGCCTCGTGAAGGACCAGCAAGGTGCCTGGCAGACCGGCGACCTGCGCTGTGGAGTGCAGCTCGGTCACCTCCGGGAACCACGCCCGCCGGGACTGCTTCCCCGCCTCTCGGGCCGTGGACCGCCAGCGCTGCAAGGACTTCTCGCCCCGTTCACCTGACCAGCTCAGCTGACAACGAGCAGCCTGCCAAGGGACCACGACGTCGACTCCGACCTCGGTCGCGAGCTCCACCGCGAGCTCCCCCCGGTCGCCCTTCGCCAAGGCTTGTACGACGGTGATCTGCGGGCTCGGTCGCTCCTCGAGGACGCGGTCGAGGACCTCGACCGTGACGGTGTCCTTCGACGTCGCGACCACCGAACCGGTGCACCTCGTACCCCGTCCGTCCACGAGGTCGACGGGCTCACCGACGCGCAACCGCCGCACCGTCGCCGCGTGCCTGCCCTCCGGTCCGTCGAGCACGACCCGGTCGGCCGACAGGTCGGCGCTGAGGAAGACCGGGTTGCTCACTTCCCGTCGAACGCGTCGCGGATCTTGCCGAACAGACCACCGCCGGACTTCGCGACCATGCCAGGACGCTCCTCACCTCGCAGCGAGGCAAGGCTGCGCAGCAGGTCGATCTGCTTGTCGTCGAGCTTCGTCGGCACCTGGATGTCGAGGTGGACGTGCAGGTCGCCACGACCGGTGCCGCGCAGGTGCGGTACGCCGCGGGCCCGCAAGGTGAACACCTCGTCGGGCTGCGTGCCGGCGGAGACGTCGAGCTGCTCTTCGCCGTCGAGCGTCTCCAGCGGCACCGAGGTCCCGAGGGCCGCTGCGGTCATGGGCAGGCTGACGGTGCAGTGCAGGTCGTCCCCGTCGCGGGTGAAGACCGGGTGCTTCTTCTCGGAGATCTCCACGAACAGGTCACCCGAGGGGCCACCACCCGGCCCGACCTCGCCCTCACCGGACAGCCGGATGCGCATGCCGTCCTCCACCCCCGCCGGCACCTTCACCGTGAGGGTGCGGCGGGCGCGGACCCGACCGTCCCCGTGGCACTCGTGGCACGGGTGCTCGATGACCGTGCCGGTGCCGGAGCAGCGGGGACAGGTGCGGGTCGTCATGACCTGGCCCAGGAACGAGCGCTGCACCTGCTGCACCTCACCACGACCGCGACAGGTCTCGCAGGTGGTCGGCAGCGTCCCCGGCGCCGTTCCCTGACCCTCGCAGGGGGTGCAGACGACGGCCGTCTCGATGGTCAGCTCGCGCTGCGTGCCGAAGACGGTCTCGGAGAGCTCGCAGTCGATGCGGATCAGCGCGTCGGCGCCCTGCCGGGCCCGGCTGCGCGGGCCGCGGGAGCCGCCGCCGCCGAAGAACGCGTCCATGATGTCGCCGAGGCCGCCGAAGCCCTGGCCACCGAAGCCGGCACCGCCCCCACCGCCACCGGGCGCGAGCGG
>JAODNB010000403.1 GCA_025464795.1 Frankiales bacterium | reverse complement strand
GGATGCCACCCGGGAGCTTCTCGGGCTTCACCAGCTCCACGGTCACACCGGCGTCCGACAAGGGCTTGAGCACGGGACTCGCGTCGGGCAGCGGAACTGCCTGGCCCGGGAGGGCGAGGCCCTGCGGAGTCAGCACCACCCGGATGCCGGCGACCGACGTGTCGCCGACCTCCAGCGTGGAGGTCGGTGCTGCAGCGGCGCCGTTGACGAACGTCGCTCTGGCCGAGCTGCGGACTGAGGACAGTCGCAGCACACCGGCGACGTCGATCCCTGTCGCCTCAGCCGTCGAGGCCGCCTGCATGCTGCCGGCGCCAGGGTCCACCTCGGACTTCGCCGTGGAGGCGAGCCGTCCGACTCCGGACTGGGGGGAGGCGAACGACGAGGTCGCCGTTGAGGACGTGGGCGTCGAGGACGCCTTCATCTGCAGCGGACCCTGCGAGGCGTCGCTCGACGGGACCGAGGGGTCGTTGGAGGCCGCGATGACCGGGTATCCGGGAAGGCTCTGCATGACGACACCGGACAGCAAGCCCGGCCCCGAGAGCACCGTCTCCCCCGGGTACAGGAAGCTGCCGTAGGCCTGGGAGTTCCCGAGGTTGTCGACGGTCGCCTGCGTGGAGGGCAGGCCCGCGTCCACGATCTGGCTCGACAGCGGCGCGTCCGGCCGCGTCACGACCTGCCGCACCCCGTCGGAGCCCGCGACGGACCGGAAGGACACCAACGACGCGGCGTGCGCGGTGGTCGACGGGGCGACGATCAGAGCCGCGCCGCCGAGCACGCCGAGCGCCGTCAGGCCCAGGGCGAGGCGGGAGCTGCTCACAGCTTCACGCACGTCGGCTTCATGCCGTCCGGTGCGACCCACTTGCCCTTGCTGATGAACCCCGGGTACCAGCAGGTCGGTGACGTAGCCGGGCCCTCGCGCTTGAAGTTGATCGGCAGGATCAGGCCGTTGAGCGTGTCTCCCTTGGGCAGCCCCCACAAGCCGTCGAGCACGCCCTTGCTGGTGGGCTTGGCTGTGCCGACGCCCTTCAGGAAGGCGGCCTGGAAGAGCTTGCCGGACGCCCAGCCGGAGGCGAGGTACATCGACTTGTTCGTGTCTGCCCCGTAGCGCTTGATGGCGGCGCTGAACTCATCGGCCTGCGGGTTGCCCGGGACACCGAAGAACGGGAACGTGTGCATCGCACCGATCTCGCCCTCGAGCGACGCCTTCTGGGTGTCGGCGTCGGCCGGGTCCGCCGCGATGAAGCTGGGCTTGTAGCCCTGCTGCGAGCAGGAGGCCGCTGCCCGGTAACCCGTGTTCTGGTCGGCGATCACCGCCATGACGGTCGCCCCGGCGTTGCGCGCGTTCAGGCACTCAGAGGTGAAGTCGGCCTGCGTGATGCTGATGGTCGCCGAGTACACGATCGTCATGCCGGCCTTGGCGGCGTACTTCTTCGCAGCAGCCGCCCATCCGGAGCAGGAGGACGCCTCGACGCAGCTGAGCAGCGCCATCTTGTTCTTGCCCTGCTTGACTGCGGTGGACATGTCGCCGTAGGTGAGCGCGTCGGCGTTGCCGACGACCGGGAACTGCATCTTGCTGCTCTGCCACGCCGGGCTGCCGTCGCCCGAGCCGATCACGGGGACGCGCACCTTCTCGAGGTAGGACGTACCGGCCTGAACGGTCGTCGAGGTGCCGTTGCCGACGAACGCGATGACGTGCTTGTTCTCCACCAGGTCCTGGATGATCTGGCGGTAGCGCGCAGGGTCCGCCTGGTCGTCCTGGACGATGACCTTCAACGGGTGCCCGGCGATGCCACCGGCGGCGTTGACCGCGTTGGCCCAGACCTGCACACCGGTCGCGGACGGCTTGTTCACGACACCTGGTGCGCCGGAGAAGTTGCCGACCGTACCGACGATGATCGGGCTGTGGTCCCCGCCCGCCGCCGTCCCGGCGGTGGCGCCGGTCGCACCTGAGGTGCCCGTCGCACTCCCGCCCGAGGTGGTCCCGCCCGCGGTCCCGGACGTCGAGGTCCCGCCCGTGGTCGACAGCGCGCCGGTCGTACCGGAACCCGTCGTGCCCGAGCCCGTAGCCGCTCCGGGCACGCCCGTCCCACCCGTGCCCCCAGTGGTGAGAGCGCCGCCCGAGGTGCCGCCCTGCGCCACGCCGCCCGATCCCTGGGCGGCGGCCACCACGTCCTTGTGCGGGATCGCCGTGCCGCACGCAGCGACGAGGGCGAGCAGCGAGCTGATGGACAGAGCCCGCAGAGCGGGTCGTCGAGCCGTGTGCATCCGAGTTCCCATCAGGAAGTGAGCTCCTTGTCTTGCGAGGTGTCGTCCGAGATCCCCGTGTAGGCGCGGAACACGTCGTCGCCGTCGAGCTCCGACGGCTCGCCGACGAAGCTGACCTCTCCCTTGCCGAGCACGTACACGTAGTCCGCCACCGCGAGCGCACGGGTCACGTACTGCTCCACGAGCAGCAGGCTGGCGCCCTCAGCAGCGAGGGTCGCCAGGAAGTCGAAGATCTCGTCGACGATCTTGGGCGCCAGGCCCATCGACACCTCGTCGAGGAGCACCACCTTCGGGCTCTGCACGTAGGAGCGCGTGAGCGCGAGCATCTGCTGCTCACCGCCTGACATCGTGCCGGCCAGCTGGTCCAGCCGCTCCCCCAGCTTGGGGAACACCGCGGCCGCCCGCTCGAGCGACTCGTCCTCCTTGCCTGGAGGGGCTTGCAGCAGCAGGTTGTCGCGCACCGTCAGGGAGCCGAACACCCCACGCCCCTCGGGGACGTGGCAGATGCCCCGCTCGGCGAGCTTGTGAGGGGGCAGTCCGGTGATGTCCTCCCCGTCGAGGAGCAAGGCGCCGCTGCGCTGCGGGAGCAGCCCGGAGGCCACCCGCAGCAGGGTCGTCTTGCCGGCACCGTTCGGGCCCAGCAGCGCGACGACCGAGCCCTGCGGCACGAGCAGGTCCACGCCGCGCAGCACAGTGGTGTCGCCGTACCCGGCCACGACCTGACGGAGCTCCAGCATCAGGCCAGCGCCCCTTCGACGTCCTCGGAGCCCAGGTAGGCAGCCCGCACGACCTCGCTCGACGCGAGCTCCGCGGCCGTGCCGTCGAAGATCTGCTTGCCGAAGTCGAGGACGTAGATGTAGGAGCAGATGCGCAGCACCAGGCTCATGTCGTGCTCCACGACCAGGATGCCGAGGCCCCGCTGGGCGACGAGCTCCACGAGGATCTCGCCGAACCGAGCCGTCTCGCTCTTGTCCAAGCCGGACGACGGCTCGTCCAGCAGCAGCAGGGAGAACTCACCCGCGCAGACCCGGGCCAGCTCGACGAGCCGGCGCTGACCGGTGGACAGCTCGGACGGTCGGCGGGATGCCAGATCGGACAGGCCGCACAGCGCGATCGACGCCACGGCACGCTCCTCGGCGTCGTGCCGCTCCGAGCGCGTGGCGAACATCTGCTTGAGCGGGTTGGCACCGGCGAGAGCGCCCTCACGGCCGAGGGCGACGTTCTCCGCGACGGTCAGGGACTCGAAGAGCTCCATCTTCTGGAAGGTGCGACCGAGACCGCGTCGCGCCCGACCCGCGGGAGTGACCCGGGTGACGTCGTGGTCGTCGAGGCTCACCGTCCCGGAGCTCGGTCGCACGAGTCCGCTGCAGGCGTTGAACGTGGTGCTCTTGCCGGCGCCGTTAGGGCCGATGAGGCCGGTGATGCGCCCCCGCGGGGCATGCAGGGAGACGTCGTTGACGGCCACCAGCCCGCCGAACCGGACGGTGAGACCCGCTACCGCGAGGCCTGATGAGGCTTCACCTGTCACTGGTTCGCTCCGATCTGTCCGATTCTTATATCTATATCCTCTAACCACATTAGGCAAGATGTCGCGGATGTTTCTCTACAGGGGTTAGGGAGCGGCGCTCGGGAAGGCTGCGGGGCGCTTCTCCAGGAAGGCGGCGATGCCCTCCCGACCGTCGGGAGAGGCCATCGAACGCCGGATGGCTCGGGCCTCCAGGCGCATCGCCGTCTCCGGCGCGGGCTGGGCCTGCTCGCGCAGCAGCCGGCGCGCAGCGACCTGAGCGACCCTGCTTCCGGCTGCCAGCTGCGCAACGACCCGCTCCGCTGCGGAGCTGAGGTCATCCTCCGGGTGCACCTGCGCGACCAGGCCCGCCGCCTCGGCCTCCGCCGCGGTGAGGGTGGGGTTCAGCAAGGCCAGGCGCAGGGCGCGGTGCAGCCCCAGGGAAGCGGGGAGCAGGCTGCTCCCACCATCGGGCGACAGCCCGACCTTGGTGTACGCCAGCGTGAACCTGGCGCAGTCAGCCGCGAGGACGAGGTCAGCTGCGGCTGCCAGCGGCACACCGGCGCCGGCGGCGGTCCCGTGGACCACCGCCACGACCACGGCGTCGAGCCGGTGCAGCTCCCCGATCGCCCGGTGCAGGGCGTCGGCGAGGTCCTCGATGTGGTCCGCGGGCTCGGCTGCGTGGGCGAAAGCGCGCAGGTCACCACCGACGCTGAACACCGAGCCCGTCGACTGCAGGACCACCACGCCGACATCCGCCCGGCGCACGCCCTGCAGGCAGTCCCACAGCTCTGCCACGAACCTGCCGTCGACGACGTTGCCCGTCTCGGGACGGTCGAGCCAGATCCAGGCCGCGCCGGAGCGCAGCTCGAGCCGCGGCACCGCTCAGCCCGTGCTGTCGGTAGGGGGCAGCGCCGCGATGTACGGGTGGTCATGCCCGAGCGCCCCGTGCCGACGGGCGCCGCCGAGCTCACCGAGCGGCACGAACACCTGGATCGCGCGCTCCTTCGCCGGCTCGAGGTCCGGCGTCAGGTCGGCCTCGTAGTAGATCGCGTTCTCCGGGCACACGGACTCGCACGCGCCGCAGTCGATGCACTCGTCGGGGTGGATCCAAAGCTGCCGCACGCCTTCGTAGATGCAGTCGACGGGGCACTCGCGGACGCAGCTCTTGTCCATGACGTCCACGCAGGCCTCGGTGATGACGTACACACAGCTCCTTCGAAAGGGGGTTGCCGCGTATAGAGTAAGACGATTGCAGGATTTGCGCCACGACCCTGGGAGCGTCCATGTCAGAGCCACCGCTGCGGGTAGCGGTCGTCGGCGCGGGTCCTGCCGGGTTGTACACCGCCGACGCGCTGACCTTCGACGAGGAACCCGCGGTCGAGGTCGACCTGCTCGAGCGGCTGCCGGTGCCCTTCGGGCTGCTGAGGTACGGCGTGGCTCCGGACCACCTCAACATCAAGGCCGCCGGCAACACCCTCCAGGGCGTCCTGGAGCGGGAGCCCGTCGAGCTCTTCTGCCACGTCGGTGTCGGTACGGACGTGACGGTCGCCGAGCTGCGCGAGCGCTACGACGCGGTCGTGTACGCGGTCGGAGCCTCGGTCGACCGCACGCTCGGTATCCCCGGCGAGCAGCTGCCGGGCAGCAGCTCGGCCACGCAGTTCGTCAACTGGTACAACGGCCATCCCGAGCAGGTCGTGCGCGAGGTGCTGGACGCGACGACGGTCGCCGTCATCGGCATCGGCAACGTGGCCCTCGACGTCGCCCGACTGCTCCTGAAGGACCCGGACGACCTGCTCCACACCGACATCCCGCAACCCGCCATCGAGGTGCTCCGCGCGAGCGCGGTCACGGACGTGCACATCGTCGGCCGCCGAGGCCCCGAGCACGCGAAGTTCACGCCCAAGGAGCTCAAGGAGCTGGGCGAGCTGCCGGGTGTCGATGTCGTGGTCGACCCCACGGAGATCCCGGCGGACCCAGAGGACGCGAAGCCGCCGACCAAGCGCAACCTCGCCGTCCTGCGGGAGTGGGCCGCCCGCAGGAGCACAGGCGCCCCCCGTCGGCTGCACCTCCACTTCGGCGCCACCCCGTTGGAGGTCCTCGGTGAGGCCCACGTCACCGGGCTCCGGCTGTCGACGGGCGACCTGCCCTGCCAGCTCGTGCTGCGCTCCGTCGGCTACCGGTCCCTGCCCCTGCCCGATGTGCCCTTCGACGACGAGACCGGGACCATCCCCAGCGAGGGCAGCCGCGTCGTCCGCGACGGCCGCGCGGAGCCGGGCGAGTACGTCGTGGGCTGGGTGCGCCGCGGGGCCACCGGGATCCTCGGGACCAACCGCTCCGACGCGATGGACGCGGTCGCGAGCCTGCACGAGGACCTGCCGGCTCTGCTGGCACGCCGGACCCGTGCACCGGAGGGCATCGAGGGGCTGCTCGCCGCACGCGGCGTCGAGCACGTGAGCCTTCAGGGCTGGGCCGCGATCGTGGAGCGCGAACACGCGCACGGCGCCGAGCACGGGCGCAGTCGGGTCAAGATCGCTGATCTGGCGGACCTTCTCGAGGCTGCCGGCGTGAACCCTTGAGCATCACGCTACGTTGCGGACCCTGCAGTCCGTCTCGACTCCCGGAGCTCGTGTGACGAACGGCCGGCCCAGCGCGTCTCCCCGGATCGCGATGGGCGTGCTCTGCCTCGCGGGGCTGTCGTTCGCGCTGGCCCAGACCGCGATCGCTCCCGCCCTTGACGGGATGGCCCGCACGCTGCACCACAGCCGCGGCGACGTGACCTGGGTGCTGACCTCGTACTTCATCAGCTCGGCCGTCCTCACCCCGGTGTTCGGCCGACTCGGCGACCTGCACGGCAAGCGACGCATGCTCGTGGTGTCGCTGTTGCTGTTCAGCGTCGGGTCGGCGATGTCGGCCCTGGCACCGAACCTCGCCCTCGTGCTGGCCGGCCGGGTCGTGCAGGGCGCCGGTGGTGGCATCTTCCCGCTGGCGTTCGGCCTCGTGCGGGACGTCCTGCCCCGCGAGCACGTACCCGGCGGCCTCGGGACCATCTCCGCGCTCACCGGCGTCGGTGCCGGTTTCGGCCTGCTGCTCGGTGGCACGATCTCGGACTCCCTCGGCTACGAGTTCGTCTTCTGGCTCGGCGCCGTGCCCGCCTTGCTGGCCGCCGTGCTCATCCGGCGGGTCGTCCCCGACAACGGCGCGCGAGCCGACGGCACCGTCGACGTCCTCGGTGCGCTGGCGCTCGCGCTCGCGCTCGCCCTTCCCCTGCTGGCACTGAGCCGCGGGTCGCAGTGGGGATGGGCGTCGCCGAGGGTCCTGACGCTCGCGGTCATAGGAGTGGCCTCGGTGGTGGCCTTCACGCGCCGGTCCCGACGGGCGGCGAGCCCGTTGGTGAACCTGACGCTGCTCGCCCAGCCCGTGCTGCTCCGGACGAACCTCGCGACCTTCCTGGTCGGCGTCGTGCTCTACGTCCCGTTCCTGCTCCTGCCCGCCATCGCCCAGGCACCGCGCTCGACCGGGTACGGCCTGGGCTGGGACGCGACGGGCGCCGGCGTCCTGCTCGTCCCCGGGTGCTTCATCGGCCTCGCGGCAGGCACCCTCACCGGGGTGCTGGTACGCCGCTTCGGCAGCAAGGTCCCGATGGCCCTGGGAGCAGGGATCGCGGCGGTCGGCCTTGCGCTCCTCGCCGTCCGGCACGGCACCGTCCCCGAGCTGCTCGTCCTCGGCACGCTGACCTCGCTCGGCACATCGCTGTCGTTCTCCTCGATGCCCAACCTGATCATCGAAGCGGTGTCTGCCGACCAGACGGGCGAGTCGACTGGAGTGAACTCGGTCGTGCGCACGGTCGGCGCTGCCGTGGGCTCGCAGGTCACCGCGGTGCTCCTGGCCACCTTCCTCCTGCCAGGCACCCTGGAGCCGAGCGAGACGGCATTGACCTCCGCCTTCCTGGTCGGTGCCGGCGCTGCGCTGGCCGCCTTGCTCGTCGCGCTGTGGATCCCCGCCCGCGGTGGCGACGAGCAGGACATGCTGTCCTACATCGGGTCGGCAAGCGCGCTGCCTGAGCCGGCTCTGTCAGGGGAGCACCGGTGACCGTCGAGGCCCCCGCCGCGGAGCTCGTGCTGCGGGCCCTGGAGCGCTGACCCCGGTACGGGTCGCGAACCCACCGTCCCGCCTCGTCCGAGCAATCCTGTGGAGGATCTAGATCTAAGACCTGTATCCGCTTAGGCTGCGCCTCATGGCTGATCGCATCAGAGTGGGCATCATCGGCGTCGGCTGGGGCAGCGCGGTCCTGGCGCCGGCCTTCAACGCCGTACCCGAGTTCGAGCTCGTCTCGCTGTGCTCGCGGCGCGAGGAACGGGTGCGCAAGGCAGCCGAACCGCTCGGCATCACCGACATCACCACTGACTGGGAGGAGCTCGTCGCCCGCGACGACCTCGACCTCATCGCGATCTGCACGCCGACCGACCTGCACCACGAGCAGACCATCGCCGCCCTGCGGGCAGGCAAGCACGTCCTGTGCGAGAAGCCCGTCGCCCTCGACACGGCTCAGGCCCGGGAGATGCTCGACGTGGCACGGGACTCAGGTCTGGTGCATGCCGTCGACTTCGAGGGCCGCTGGCTCATCGACCGCTTGGCGGTCTGGGACGCCGTGACCGACGGCTACGTCGGCGACCCCTACCACCTGCGCTTCACCTCCACGGCCGACTACTGGCACCCGAGCCGCGGGCTGCAGTCGGAGTGGATGTACTCCGTCGACGACGGCGGTGGCTACCTGATGGGCATGGGGTCGCACGACATCGACTTCGCCTGTGCGCTGCTCGGCAAGCCGGTGGCCGTCTGCGCCGACGTGCGCACCACTCTGCCCACCCGCAAGCGTGCGGACGGCTCGACCCTGCCCGTCACGGCCGACGACACGTCGACGGTGCTGCTGCGGTTCGAGTCGGGCGCCACGGCGACCATCAGCACGTCCACGATGGGGCTGCACCGCGACCAGCGCGACCTTGAGCTCTACGGGAGCGAGGGCACGCTCACGGTGCAGGGCCCGGTCATGACCTCGCCGGACAACGTCGTCGTCCGCGGTGGTCGCCTCGGCGAGGACGGGCTGTCGGTGCTGCCCCACAGCCAACGCATGCCGGCCAGCGGCGTGGAGCTCCCGAAGCGACGCACCTGGGGCGCCGTGCGCGCGCTCGCGCTGATGCTCGAGGACCTGCTGCCCGCCTTCGACGGCCAGCCCACCCGGGTCCCCGACCTCTACGACGGCTGGGTCGTCCAGTCGGTGGTCGACGCTGCCCGCCGAAGCTCCGACGGCCAGGGCTGGGTCGCGCTCGACCTGACCTGACGTCAGGCCGGCTCACGGGGCAGGCCGAGCGCGGCCTCCGCGAGGATGTTGCGCTGCACCTCAGAGGTCCCCGCGTAGATCGTGCCGGCGCGGGCGTTGAGGGACACCTGCCACCAGCTGCGGGTCGACGCCGGGTCGGACCCGGGCTCGTCGGCGCGGAAGTGCCGGGTGGGGGCCTTGCCCGTTAGATCGAGCCCCTGGAGCCCCTGCACGTCCAGCGCGAGCTGTGTGGCGACGCGGTGGTACTCGCTCCAGTAGAGCTTCGAGACCGAGGCGGCGTGGCCCAGCTGCGCGCCCGACAGCACCTCCGTCAGGATCCGGTACCCGAGGTAGCGCATGATCTCGACCCGGGCGAAGCACCATGCGAGTCGCTGCCGGATCACGGGGTCGTCGGCCCGGCCGGACGACCGGACGACCTCACGGATCCGCTCGACCTCGGCGCGGAACAGCAGCGGGTTGGTGGCCGCCTCCTCACCGCGCTCGAACGTCAGCAGGGTCTTCGCGACGTTCCAGCCCCCGTTGACCTCCCCGACCACGTTGTCGCGGTGCGTGCGAGCACCCGTGAAGAAGACCTCGCAGAACTCGCTTCCCCCCGCCATGTGCTTGATCGGCCGGACCTCGACCCCCGGCTGGTCGAGGGGAACGAGCAGGAACGACAGGCCGCGGTGCTTCGCGGCGTCCGGGTCGGTGCGCGCGAGGACGAAGATGCCGGTGCTGGTCTGCGCGCCCGACGTCCAGATCTTCTGGCCGTCGAGCACCCAGTCGTCGCCGTCCAGCACCGCCCTCGTGCGGGCCGAGGCGAGGTCGGACCCGGCCCCTGGCTCCGAGAAGCCCTGGCACCAGCGCTGCTCGCCCGACAGCAGGCCCGGCAGGATGGCGGCCTTCTGCGCGTCCGTCCCGTAGTGCAGCAGGGTGTTCCCGAGCATCTTCACGCCGGTCGAGTCGGCGGGCTGCTCGCCGAACGGCACGCCCGCCTTCGTCAGCTCCTCCACGAGGACGACCTGGTGCAGCTTCGACAGCCCGCGGCCGCCGTACTCGACGGGCCAGGCGACGCCGAGCAGGCCGCGGCGGTGCAGGGTCACCCGCCACTGCTTGACGAAGGCCGCGGTGTCGTCGGCATCCGGGATCGCGCCCAGGCCGGACCACCCCTCGGGCAGCTCCTCGGACAGCACCTTCCGCACCTCGGCGCGGAAGTCCTCGACGTCCGAGGGGTAGGTCGTGTCCACGGCGCAGGCCCTCCAGTTAGGCTAATTGGGTATACGATAGCGCTGCTCACCCGATCCCGCCGCACGCCGAGGAGCTCCGTGGACTTCCGCTACTCCGAGGAGCACGTCGAGCTGCGCAAGGGAGTGCGGAGGCTGCTCGACACGATCGCGTCCGAGAGCGCGACGCGCGCCGCGATGGAGACCGAGCG
>JAODNB010000381.1 GCA_025464795.1 Frankiales bacterium | reverse complement strand
AAGCCCGCGGCATGGCTGATGACCACGGCAAAGCGACGAGGGATAGACCAGTTCCGCCGCGCCGAGAACCTCCGTGGCAAGACCGAGGAGCTCGGACATGCCCAGTTCGGAGAGGAGCAGCAGGTGCGCGACCTCGACGACCAGGTCGACTACATCGAGGACGACGTGCTGCGCCTCATCTTCCTGTCCTGCCACCCCTCCCTGACGCCGGAGTCCAGAGCGGCGCTGACGCTGCGCCTCGTGGGGGGCCTGACCACCAGCGAGATCGCCCGGGGGTTCCTGTCCACCGAGTCGACCATGGGGCAACGGATCTCCCGAGCGAAGAAGACGCTGACCGAGGCTCGGGCGAGCTTCGACCTACCGACTGGTGCTGACCGCGACAAGCGTCTCGACGACGTCATGGCCGTGATCTACCTCATCTTCAACGAGGGGTACTCGGCCGCCGCCGGGGAGCACTGGATGCGGCCAGACCTGGCCAACGAGGGGATGAGGCTGGCCCGCATGTTGGCGGATCTCGCACCTGACGAGCCCGAAGCACTCGGCCTGCAGTCCTTGTTGGAGATCCAGGGCTCCCGCATCGGGGCGCGCCTCGACGCGACCGGTGGTCCGGTGCTCCTGGAGGACCAAGACCGAACGCGCTGGGACCAGCTGCTGATCCGGCGGGGGCTGGTCGCACTGAGGCAGGCGCAGGCGCTCGCGGCGCGCGGCAAGCCGGTCGGGAAGTACTTCCTGCAAGCGTCGATCGCTGCGCAGCACGCCCGCGCGGGGCGACCCGAGGACACCGATTGGCGCCAGATCGCGAGGCTGTACGACATCCTTGCCCAAGCGGCGCCCGGGGCCATCGTCGAGGTCAACCGCGCGGTCGCGCACGGCCGGGCCTTCGACCCCCTCGCCGGGCTCACGGTGCTCGAGGAGCTGGATGCCGATCAGCTTGGTGACTCACCGCTCGTGCCGAGCGTCCGCGGAGACTTGCTGGAACGGGCCGGGCGGCACGCCGAGGCCGCGGACGCCTTCGGGCAAGCGGCGGCGCTCACCCGGAACGACGCCGAGCACGCTGTGCTGCTCAGGCGTGCCGACGCAAACGCTTCCCGCGTCGCTAGCTCCGACTGACGCGTGCGACAGAGCCCAGGCGCCTGCGACCGACGAAGGACCGATCATGCCGAAGCAGATCAAGGGCAATCCCCGCCGCAAGCCGCCGGAGGCCGAAGCGGACCACTCCGCCATCGACACCTGGCTGGGGGAGATCATGCCGGCCATGCAACCGATCGTGACGAGTCTGGACGCGTCGATCCGGGCGGCGATCCCCCACCTGCACTACGCCGTGAAGTTCCATCGCGCGTTCTACGGGGTGCCAGAACAAGGGTGGGTCATCGAGATCGCCCCGTACTTCAAGTCCGTCAACATCCTGTTCCTCGGCGGAGCGGACTTCCAGCCCCCTCCGCCTCTCGGGACCACCGGACGCACGCGCTACGTCAAGCTGACCACCGTCGAGGACGCACAGCGACCGGACCTAAGCGCGTGGATCACGATGTCGGGCGGCACACCAGGCTGGTCCTGAGGATGCGACAGCGCTGGCACGCTGATCGAACGGGCAGACCTCGGGTTCCTCTCGATCCTCGGCTGGTCTCACCAGGGCACGGTGCGGCCGAGGTAGTCGAGGAACTGCAGGCCGCCGTGTCCGTGCTGGTCGTCAACGGTCTTGACCAGATGGGGGATGCTCTCGTCGATGGTGAGCTTGGCGTTCGGGCCGCCGAGGTCTGTCTTGACCCAGCCGGGCGCCATGAGCAGCAGAGTCCGTGGGTCGCCCGAGCTGCGTGCGGCGTAGCTGCGCATGAGCTGGTTGAGCGCTGACTTCGATGCTCGGTAGAGCTCGAAGCCGCCGCGGGTGTTGTTGGCAATGCTGCCCTGCCCGGAGGACATGACTGCCACCGTCCCTGTCTGCGTGACGAGCGGTTGGAGCTCTTCAACGGCTCGCATCGGGCTGAGCGCGTTGGTGATCATGAGCGACGAGAAGTCGCCCACTGTGACGTCTCGGGGAGTCTCGTCCTCAGCGTTGGTGATGCCCGCGTTGACGAAGAGCAGCTCGAACCGGCGGTTCGCCAGCCGATCCCGTAAGCCCCGGACCTCGTTCGGGATCGTGATGTCGACGTGTTCGATCTCGAGCTGGCCCGCGAACTCGTCTCGAACGTCGTGCAAGGCAGTGCGCACTGCGCCACGAACCGTGGCAACCACGTGGGCGCCGTTTCGCAGGTACTGCCTTGAGATCGCCAGGCCGAGGCCTCGGGAGGCACCGATCAGCAGAACGCTGGTGTGAGGTGTGGACGGCAAGGCAGATTCCCCATCGAGGCGTTGATGAGACGGTGTCCTGCGCGGTTACCGCCCGCATCGTCACCGTCCTGTCTCACAGCGGGCTGCATCGTGTCACGCGTGGTGCAGCAGCGTGCGGATGAGCCCGGCGATGCGGGGGGTGCCGAGCCCGGTCGTGTAGTCCCATCCGGAGCTGGCCACGTGCAGGCCGTTGGCGCCAGTGGTGACGTCGGTGAAGGACGCGGCGTAGCCGGAGGGGGTGCCGGCGGCTCGGTAGAGCAGCGGTGCGGCGAATCCGAGGTTGTGGCCGGCGGCTCCTTGCACCCGAGCCCACATGCCCATCCAGAGCGGTGACGACAGCGAGGTCCCGCCCCCGGAGGTGAAGCCGTTGGCGCCGACGACGCTGTAGCCGTTGGTGAGGACGTCGCCGGATTGGGCGGCCACGTCGGGGACGCCTCGGCAGGTGCTGGTCGGTGCCGTCAGGCAGGGCTGGGTGTTGCCGGACAGGTGCTGCTGCCAGCTCGGCGCCGGCGTGTAGAGCGAGGCGCCCCCGCCACCGAAGGTCCAGGCGTACTCAGCAGCCCGGGTGGCCGGCTTCTGGCCGGGGCGGTAGCTGCTGCCGGCGCTGCTGCCGTTGTCGTTGGTGTAGAGGACGGTCCCACCGACAGCGACCGCGTGGGCGCTGACGGCGGGGTAGTTCTGCTCGGGCAGGACCTGGTTGGCCAGGCCGTTGCCGGCGCCGATGGCCGGCAGGTAGAGCAAGGGGCAGGAGGAGCCCGTGTCGCCGGTGCTGGCGAACAGTGTCTTGCCCAGCAGCACGGCCGTGCGCAGCACCGGGTCTACGGCGGCCTGCTCGCCGTTGCCGAAGGCGATCAGTGCAGCCGGTCCGCTGCTGGTGTTGCCGTTGGTCGCGCCCAGCGGTCCGGTGAAGACTCCGTTCGCGGGGCTCGCCTCGCACTCGCCGAGGCTGGCCGACGCCAGCTTCGGGCCCTTGGGGTCACGCGCCCAGGCCACGAAGGAGTTGTTGAGGTCGCCGTCCAGGATCGACTTGGCGAAGTACAGCGTCTCTCCGCTGTTGCCGGGTGCCATGCCGGCTGAGGCCTGGGTGTCGATCTGCCACTCGCCGTCCCCGGAGGTGTCCGTGCCGCAGCTGCCCTGCACGCACTTCACCGTCAGGCTGGTCCGGGGCAGCCGGTAGGCAGCCTCCTGCTTGGCGAGGTAACCAGGCAGGTTCTTGGGGTTGCCCTCGCCGATGACGGCCATGCTGACGCCCTGGCCGGTACGGCGGGCCGGCTGCTCGTAGACCGACCAGAGGTCCTGCGGCGTCGTGTCACCAGTGCAGGTGCTCCCGGCGCAGATGTCCTGCGCGATCTTGGAGTGCCCGCTGGGCAGGGTGTAGTGCTGCAGCGTGTTGAGTCCCACGACCGTCGTCACGTCGTCCGCCGTGGTCACGAGCGGACCGCTCGTGTTGGCCAGGAAGCGGGTGCCGTTCGGCAGGGTGTACAGCCGCTCCGTGACGTGGAAGGCGCGCTCCACCTGTGCGACCGTGCCAGTC
Organism: Frankiales bacterium; assembly: GCA_025464795.1. Lineage (GTDB taxonomy): Bacteria > Actinomycetota > Actinomycetes > Mycobacteriales > SCTD01 > RYN-111. Next base: position 1,604 of record JAODNB010000381.1, on the reverse strand, counting down.
GCCGCGACGTAGTCGCCGAAGGCGTCCGGCTGCGACACCGTGAGGCCGGCGGTGCGCAGCTGCGCGACCACGTGGGAGCTTCGGCTGTGCGGGACACCGAACCGCGCGACGAGCTGGTCCATCGTCAGGAACTTGCCCTGCTGCGGCGAGCCCGGCGTCGTCAGGGCTGCGGCCAGCGCCTCCTCGGCCGCCGCATGCGGGTGCGCGAGGGCGACCCCGACGGTCATCGGCTGGTGCGCCGGTGCGGCGACAGAGGGCAGCTGGCTCAGCGACGGGAGCACGTTCCCAGCGATCCGGATCGTGCTCAGGGGAACGCTGGCAGCGCTGGAGACCGAGGCGGCTCCCGCGAGCAGCGCGCCCGCGGTGAGGGTCAGAACGGCGGTACGGCGTGCGGGCACGGTGATGCTCCTGGGGGGATGGTCTGACTGGGTGGTCCACCCGGACCAACGCCGTCGGCGTCAGGAGGAGACGGCTCCCACAGCCCGCGGTCAGGCTGCGAAAAGGTAGGTGCAACGCTGGTGTTCGCAGGAGCCGCGCACGATCCGCAGCCGTCACGTCCGCTGCCGCGCTGTGCCTGGGCCTGCAGCGTCACGGACAACAAGTGCCGTCTTAGCTAAGTCATTCGGTCCAGCCGAGTTACTCCGGATGGCTGCTCGAGTAGGCGCACCGAACCGGGTAAACATGTTGAAAGCAAGGAAGCAACGATCCGTACCGGCCCCACCGACACGCGCTGCGTGCACGGAGAGATCGGTCGCCTGGCGGTGCGGGGAGCTAGTGGCGAGACCGGCCTGTCATCGGACAGGAGAGCCCAACATGCCACGAGCAACACGAGCCAAGAACGCGCCAGTCACCGCCCCGCTGCGGTCCCCCAATGCCGCCCGTGCCCACGCCGCAGGGGAGGTCACCTGGACGATCGACCTCGCGCAGTCCCCAGGCAGCATCAACGAACGGGCCGTGAGCGCTGCCAACCGCTCGGTGATGGCTCTAGGCCTGGTTGCTGTCTCCATTTGGGGCTACGACCTCGCTGGCATCCTTCGGCACTGACCGCTGGCCGGAAGCGCCCCAGCCCGGCCGAACTGCTTCCTGGTCACCGTGCGGCCACGCCACCGGCGCGTCGTGACCAGCCCACCGTCTTTGAGTGCACCCGAAGGGATTCGAACCCCTAACCTCTTGATCCGTAGCGATCGGCAGGACGTCTCCGGACGTCTCCCGGTGTCTCGTTGAGCGTGCATCTGTCTCATGTTGTCTCCCTCGGTCTCACGGATGCTCCTGTAGTTCCTGTACTGGTTCCTGTACTCGCTTCGACATCTTGTCGTCGACAGGACTCTGCGGCAGGCCCTGGGCGAAGTGGAAGACGCGGAAGCTCATCTCGCTACGCAGGTCGCCGGGCTCGCGTGAACCGTCCAACCAGCCGGGTGACACGACGAGGTTGATACCCCGCGGCGCGGTGAACCTGACAGCGATGACGAACGCCTTCTGGGCCTGGTAGATCGCTCGCTCTCCGATCGCTCGCACCACAACCTCCTGCCCTCGGTATAGGGCATGGCTGATCGCTGAGGCCAGGGCTTGGGGATCCGTCTGTGACTTGACCCTCATCTCGAGGG
>JAODNB010000348.1 GCA_025464795.1 Frankiales bacterium | reverse complement strand
TGAAGAGGCCGGAGCTGACAGCCCACACGTAGGCGTCCGTGAGGGCGACGCCGACGAGGGAGATCCACGCGAACTTCATGTGCGAGTGGTTCAGCTTCGAGACCAGGGTCCAGAACTTGTAGCGCAGCGGGTGCTTGCTGAAGTGGTTCAGCCGCCCGCCCATGATGTGCCTGCAGGAGTGGCAGCTCAGGCTGTACAGCCACAGCATCACCGCGTTGGCCAGCAGCACGAAGCTGCCGAGGCCGACGCCGAAGTGCTTGCTGCCATCCTTCTCGAAGACGAACGCCACGATCGCGTCGTAGGTCAGGATCGTGTTGAACACCAGACCGGCGTAGAAGAAGTACCGGTGGATGTTGTTGCCGACCAGGGGGACCTTGGTCTCGCCGCTGTACTTGGCGTGGGGCTCGGCGACGGCGCAGGCCGGCGGCGACTGCCAGAAGGCGCGGTAGTACGCCTTCCGGTAGTAGTAGCAGGTGAGGCGGAAGCCGAGCGGGAAGATCAGGATGAAGATCGCCGGCGTGAAGAAGCCGTTGCTCGGGAAGATGCTCAGGTGCGGAGCCGCACCACAGCTCGACCCCGAGCCCAGGCACGGCGAGTAGAACGGCGAGATGTAGGGGTCGGTGAAGAAGTACTTCCCCATGAAGGCACGGATGGTCGAGTAGATGATGAACAAGACCAGCACCGTGAAGGTGATGAGCGGCTGGAGCCACCACCGGTCCTCGCGGAGGGTCTTGGCGTCGATGGTGGCGCGCCCGGGCGCGCCTACACCGGCAGGAGAAACCGTGGTCATGTGTGCCTTTCGTCTCGCATCAGTTCCACAGGTCGCGTCTCAGCGACCGCCGCCGAGGCCCTGGTCCTCGGCGTCCATCCAGAAGTCTTGTGGGTACACGGTGTCATCGATCACCTGGAGCCGAGGAGGCGCCCCCTCCACCAGCCCCTTCTCCGGTCCGCAGAGCAGGTCGAGGTCGACCCCCACGCGCTCCACATCGAGGGCGAGACGGCGGGCGTCGACGCTCTCGTCGTACAGGTCCTTCACGGCACGGCTGAGGGCCCGCAGCGCCTCGCGCGCGGCCGCCTCGTGGTCCTGCCCTGCCATCAGTTCCTCCACAGGTGTTGCTGGCACGATAGGCGGGTGAGACGCCGGACGCTTGCTGGGGGCGCCTTCCTCGGTGTGCTGTTGACCACCGCGTGCAGCCCGTCGACGCCTGAGGCCGTCCCGTCCTGCACCGCCGGGGGCGCGGTGGTCACCCCGGAGCAGGGGCTGAACGCGGCCACGATCGCGGCCGTCGGCAAGCGGCTGGGCCTGCCGAGCCACGCCGTCACGGTGGCTCTGGCGACCGCCTTCCAGGAGTCGAAGCTGCGCAACCTGGACTACGGCGACCGGGACTCCCTGGGCCTGTTCCAGCAGCGCCCCTCGCAGGGCTGGGGGCCGCCCGCCGTGATCCGGACCCCGCGACTGTCCGCGGCCTCCTTCTACCGGCACCTGACGAGGATCCCGGGCTGGCAGGCCCTGCCCGTGACCGTGGCTGCGCAGAAGGTCCAGCACAGCGGTGCTCCGGCCGCCTACGCCCAGTGGGAGGAGCCGTCCCGTGAGCTGGCCAGCGCCCTCACGGGCGAGGTGGCGGCCGGGTTCACCTGCCAGTTCCGCCCGTCGCCCCGCCCCGGCAAGGGGACGGAGCTCCAAGCCGCCGCCGTCCTGGAGCTCGGACCGGGCGGCCTGCTGCGTGCGGCCACCCCGGCGTCGCGGTGGACCACTGCCAGCTGGCTGGTGGCGCACGCCTCGGCGTACGGCGTCTCGACGGTGAGCACCGGCGGGAGGACGTGGCAGGCCAAGCGGGGCACCTGGAAGCCCGACCCGAAGGCCACCACCCTCACCTGGTCCTGACCGTCCTAGAAGTGGCTGAGGCCGTAGGTGAGGCAGACGCCGCAGGTGGTGGCGCCCAGGAAGCAGCTGACCACCACCGCGGCGGAGGTGCGTACCCACGGCTTCTGGGGTCCGCGCATGGCCGGCGGCAGGTAGGCCTGCGGCAGCTTCGAGCCGTGGAGCAGCTCGAGGTAGTGCGGATCGACCTGCGGCTCGTCTTCCAGCTCCATGCCCTGAAGGTACGGCCTCAGGCAGGGTCGCGCGTCTCGAGCAGGGCGATGATCGGTGGGCCGTCCTCGCTCACGTGGACGTGGTCGGGAACAGCGGCGTCGTCGTGCGGGTGCGGGTGTCCCCCCAGCCCGGGGAGCGCGGGGCCGATGCCGAGCTCGGCCTCGGCGCGAAGCCGGTCCGGGGCGGGTACGGGGTCAAGCTCCAGTCCTGCGGCGACGGCGTCCGGTGCTTCGCCGCGCTCGAGGCGCGCGGTCGCCGCAGCGACCTCCCAGCGCTCCTCGATGCGGCCGAAGCGCCACAGCAGCAGCGCGCCGGCCCAGATGACGACGAACAGCCCGACGATCCAGAAGCCGGCGGTGTTCAGGTCGAAGCCGAGCGCGACGTCCCAGAGCCCACCGCTGAGGCCGAGCTGCTCCGCGAAGACCTGCGTGAGCTCGAGCCCGCCGATGAGGAACGCGACCAGCACCGACAGGCCCGTGATCGTGATGTTGTAGTACAGCTTGCGCACCGGGCGGGAGAAGGCCCAGCCGTACGCGAAGTTCATGAACGAGCCATCGATGGTGTCGAGCAGGCTCATGCCGGCGGCGAACAGCAACGGCAGGCTGATGAGCGCCCAGAACGGCAGGCCTGACGCGACCGACGTGCCGGCCAGGACGAGCAGGCTGATCTCGGTGGCGGTGTCGAAGCCGAGCCCGAACAGGAAGCCGAGCGGGTACATCTTCCAGCTCTTGTCGATGCTGCGGGCCAGCGGGCCGAAGAAGCGCATGAACAGCCCGCGGTTGTTGAGCTGGCGCTCGAGCTCGACGTCGTCGTACGCGCCCTGCCTCATCTGCCGGAAGACCTTGATGATGCCGACGAGGACGACGGTGTTGAGCGCGGCGATGAGGAACAGGAACGCCCCGGACACGCTCGTGCCGATGAGGCCGGTGACCTGGTGCAGCTCGGAGCCGTTGTCCTTGAGCTCACCGCCGAGCTGCTTGATGCCGAACCCGAGCAGGATCGTCAGCAGGAACACGACGCTCGAGTGGCCCAGGGAGAAGAAGAAGCCGACGCCCAGGGGCCGCTGCTTCTCGCTCATCAGCTTGCGGGTGGTGTTGTCGATGGCCGAGATGTGGTCGGCGTCGAAGGCGTGCCTCATGCCGAGCGTGTAGGCCAGGACACCCGTCCCGATGCCGAACGCTTTGCCGTTGCCGAGGTCGTAGTGACCGCGGGCCGCCATGACCAGCAGCCCGATGCCGGCCACGTGGAGCAGGAAGATGAAGCCGAACATGGAACCGAGTCGCTGCCACTCCTCCCGGCGAAGGCGATCGCGCAGGCGTGGGGAGTCGGGGTTCATGCGACGTCCTGTTCCTAGTGGCAGTGTGAAGAGGATGGACTCGGTTGAGGTCAGCCTTCCAGGCCGCCCTACTCTGCACTGCCTGACGTGGTCGGGGCCACCCGAAGCACC
>JAODNB010000323.1 GCA_025464795.1 Frankiales bacterium | reverse complement strand
GCGTCCGGCCGGGCCACGGGTTCCTGCGGGGGTTGGGGCAGGCTGCCGAGGCGGTCGACCTGTTCCGTGAGGGACTCGAGGACCGAGCGCAGCTGGATCTGCGCCACGCGAGCGTAGGTGCGGACGTACTCGATCTCCGGAACGGCCGGACCGGGCTGCTGCTGCGCACCGATCGTCGTGGTCGCCTGGCCGGCGCTCGTCTCGGCACGTTCCAGGATCTCGCGGTACTGGGTGCGAGCGGTGAGCACCAGGTCGCGAGCGTAGTGCTCGGCGTCGGCGATCGCCTTGTCGGCGATCAGCTGCGCCTGGGTGAGCAGCCCCATCGCCCCGGCCGTGATCTCCTCCTCGACGTCGGAGCCCGCCTCGCTGCGCAGCCTCGCGTTCTCGGCCCGCAACGCCGCGAGCTCCTCCCGCGTGCTCGCGGTGACGGCCCGGACCTCGGCGATCGCCAGCGCGAGCTGCCCCATGAACCGGTCGACTTCGAAGCGGTCGTATGCGCCGCTGATCTTCCTGGGGAACTCGACCGAATGGGTGTCCGGCAGATGGCTCACGGCGACGGCCAGGTCGTGCTCGGCCACCGAGCCGGTCGCGGGAGCGAGGTCGTCCTGGTCGGTCCCGTTCTGCATCATGCGTGCTCCCCCTGTTCGCTCTGCGGCAGCCGAGACGGCCGCGGGTCATGCGCGTGATGGTGCACGGCGTGGCTGTCCTCGTCGAGCGTCGCGAACTGCTCGAAGCGGACGTCAGTGTGCGCGATCCCTCCGGCACGAAGGCGGGAGACGGTGTGCCGCACCATCTCGGGCGACCCGCACACCATGGCGAGGAGTCCGCGCAACGGACCGGCGTCGGCTGCGGCATCGCCGACCCAGCCCTTCCGGCCCGGATAGCTGCGGTCGTCCGAGACCACCGGCGTGTAGGTGAACCAGGGGCGCCCCGCCAAATTCTGGAGCAGCCGGTTCTCGTAGAGGCCCCAGGGCAGTCGCGCTCCATGGAACAGCTGGACCCGAGGAGCGTCTCCGGTCGACTGCCACTCCTGGTCGATCCGCTCCAGGTGGGCTCGCAGCGGAGCCAAGCCGGTGCCGCCGGCGACCATGATCAGGTCCCGGTGGCGCTCGTCCTCGTCCAGCGTCAGCTCCTGGCCCACGGCCGCGCCGAGACGGACGGTCTCGCCGACCTGGAGTGAGCGGACCATCGTGCTGCTGACCTGGCCACCGGGGACCATCTGGACGTGGAACTCGATGCTGCCGTCGGGACGCGGCGCGTTGGCCGGGCTGAGGTAGCGCCACAGTCGTGGACGGGCCGGTATCTCCACCGCCACGGACTGGCCCGGCTGGAACGGCAGGTGGGGCTCGGGGCGGACCTGGATGACCGAGATGTCGAGGCCCCGTCGCTCCACCGCGGTCACCTCAGCGCGCCACGATGACGGGCTCGAGGCCTCGGAGGCCTCGGCCGCCTGGACCATGGCCGTGGCGATGACCCCGTAGGCCTCGGCCCAGTCCGCCGCGACCTCGGGCGTCCACCGCTCGCCGAGGAAATGCTTGAGCGTGGCGAGGAGGGACGCTCCAACGGCGTTGTAATGCGCCGCGATGACCTCGAACCGCCTGTGGTCGCGGCCGAGCTGCTGGATGAAGTCGGTCACCTCGTCCAGCTCATCGACGCTCGAGACGATCCGGCCGAGCGCACCCACGAGCCGATCCCGCTGTGTGGCCATCGAGACCGGGAACATGCTCCGCAGCTCGGGGTGGGACAGGAACAGGTGGGAGTAGAAGAAGAGCGGCACCTCGTCGCCGAGGCTCTGCGCCAGCCCCCACGTCTGCTTCAGCGCAGCGGTGTCCACCGAGTCACCACCCGGTCGGCGCGCTTTGGCCGACCGGACCGGCGACCGCAGGTCGGTCGCCCACTCCCACTGACCCACTGCGTGCCCTGGGGTGGGGCTGCTCACGACGGCAGGGACTCATCGCGGTCATCCAATCGGCTGGCACGGCAGGACCTCCCCTTCCTAGCAGGTTAGAACCTCTCGGCAGAGCATCTCGAGCGCGTCCTCGCCGCCCGCGGCATGGTCGATGGCCGGCGCGCTGCTCGTCCTCAGCAGCAGGCGCCGGCCGGCAGCGACGTCGTCCAACGGCAGGATCTCGAGCGTGCTCTGTCCGAGGCTATTGACGTCCTCTCAGCGTCCGGGGGTGTCCGCGTCGCAGGCTAGAGGACGGACTTGGGCGCTGCGGACCGCTGTCGGGGAAGGACCCGGAGACGCACGCGCTGCGATGCGAAGGAGGTCCGTGATGCTGTCTGATGCTGCACTGCCGGTGGTCGAGGCGACGCTTCCCGTGGTGGGGGAGAACATCCAGGAGATCGCCAGTCGCTTCTACCAGCACCTGTTCGAGGAGCATCCGGAGCTGCTCGACGGGATCTTCAACCGCGGCAACCAGGCCGACGGCCGGCAGCAGCAGGCGCTGGCCGGGTCGGTGGCCGCGTTCGCGAGCTACCTCGTGTCCAATCCGACGAACTTGCCCGATCACCTGCTGTCGCGGATCTCGCACAAGCACGCCTCGCTCGGCGTGCAGCCGGATCAGTACGAGATCGTCGCGGAGAACCTCATGTGGGCGATCGGGGATGTGCTGGGCGACGCCGTCACGCCGCAGGTCGCCGGCGCCTGGGGCGAGGTGTACTGGCTGATGGCGAACATGCTCATCAACCAGGAGCGGGGGCTCTACGGCGCGGTCGGGCTGACTCCGGAGACCGTGTACAGCACGTGGCGCGTCGCGGAGCGGACGCAGGAGACCTCGGACACGGTCACCTTCGTCGTCGAGCGCGTCGGCGACGAGGAGGTCAAGCCGTCACTGCCCGGTCAGTACGTCACCGCCCGCCTGCGCATGCCCGACGGTGTGCTGCAGCCCCGGCAGTACAGCCTCACGCGAGCCGACGACGGTGAGCACCGGGCCTTCGCTGTGAAGCGAGTCCACACGCCGGGCAGGCCCGACGGCGAGATGTCCAACCTGCTTCACGACCAGGCGCAGGTCGGTGACGAGATCGAGCTGTCGGCCCCGTTCGGCGACGTGGTGCTCGAGTACACCGATCGCCCGCTCGTGCTCGCCAGTGCCGGCATCGGGATCACCCCGATGGCCGGGATGCTCTCGCATCTCGCCAGCGCCGGCGCGCCCCGCCAGGTCCTGTTCCTCCACGCGGACGATGCCGTGGACACCTACGCACTCCGCGAGCAGGTCTTCGCCGACCTCGACCGGCTCCCGAACGCGACCGCAGCGACCTGGCTCCTCGACACCGACGGAGCGCAGGGCCTCGACGCGCAGCAGGGCTTCATGGACCTCCGTGAGCGGGAGCTCGCCGCCGACGCCCAGTACTACCTCTGCGGTCCGCTGCCCTTCATGCAGTCCGTCCGCTCCGCCCTCATCGAGCGAGGCGTGCCGGCCCGGGACATCCAGTACGAGGTGTTCGGCCCCGACCTCTGGCTCGCCGACTTCGCCTGAAGTCCGCGGGCAGGCGGGCGCGCGCGTGGTGCAGCGGACCCCGTGGTGCCGGGGATCTTTGATCGGGCTCCGACACGTCGACGACGCCTCGGAGCTTTCGAGCCGCCGGGGAACCCCGATCGAACCTGAGCCGCCCGAGAGCGCGCGCGTCCTCGAGAGCGACTCGACCCTCTTGACGCGCAGGACCTCGAGGTCTAGGACGGCATCTGGGCGGAAGTGGGGACGAACGCCCGCCCCGTCCGTCGCCGCCGGGCGCACACCTGGCACGCCGCGCCGCGTCAGGGCGCACCGCACCGGCCGCGGACCGGCCGCTCACCCTTCAGATCGAAAGCCAGGGACATCATGTCTCAGCAGGTCACCACACCACGGCTCGTCAGGAAGAGCTTCGACACCCCCGAGGAGGACCGGCCCTTCGAGGGCGACAGCGGGCACCTCGAACTGATCAATCTCGACTCCGGCGCCGTAGGGCGCGCCACCTTCCGGCCCGGCTGGCGGTGGTCGATGCACGTCAAGCCGATCGTAGGCACCGACAGCTGCCAGGCCGCCCATCTCGGCTACTTCGTGAGCGGTCGGATGACCGTCCAGATGGAGGACGGCGAGCGGGTGGAGTACGGACCCGGCGACTTCGCCGCCATGGCGCCGGGTCACGATGCGTGGGTCGTCGGCGACGAGCCCTGCGTGTTTGTGGACTGGCAGGGCTTCGCCGACTACGCGAAGCGGCGCTGACCGGAGGCGAGGCGGCGGCGAGGAGCGATCGCGCCGCCGCCTCGCTTCGCGGGGTCGTGTGCTGCGTTCGGAACTCGACGTTCTCGGGGGCGTGCATGGCTCGCGGCGCGCGAGTGTCAAGCAGTGGACCTCGACGCCGCGTGGGTCGACGGCGGGAGAAGCAAGAAGGCCGGCCTGTCCGACGGCCCTCATTCGCTTCTTGCCTCAACGGGATCAAAGTGCTTCAGATCGACTGAGCTCGCGTCGTTGTGAACGAGTTCTGTCCAGATGTCCATTCCGGACGGCCGGAAGTCCCCTTCTCGCTTCGAATGCGCCGCGTCACTCAATGGCCGATTCGGCGACGAGGGCCACGCGAGTGGCGTCTCCGAGGGGCTTCTTCTTCGCCCACCACAGCATGCCGATGTAGATCAGGTCGTACACGCTGCACAGCAGTCCGATCCCGATGATGAAGGGCAGGCCGCCCAGCACGCCGATCAGGATGGTGGGAGCGAGCGTGCCCAGCCACTTGGCAACAGCGATCACCATGGATTGACCGCGAGTGCCGCGGCGCGCGACCAGCATGGCGATGAACAGGCCCGACATCAGCAGGTTCTGCAGGAACGCGGAATACCTCGCACCCACCACCCAGCCGAACTCGGCGATGAAGAGTGCCTGCACGGCGTATGCGGTGGCGAAGATGACGACGCCCCAACCGATGAAGGACGGCCGGTTCACGTTCGCGGGGTGCTCCTCTCGTCCGAATCGGAAGAACGTGTTGACGATCACGTCGTCGGCTGTTGCCGACAGCAGGTCGATGATCGTCTGGGCGTCGACCGGCCCAGTGAGACCGTGGATGCCGTAGATCGTCTCCCAGGCGATGTTCAACCCGAGCGCCGCGACGGGCATCGCGTACGGCTGGTGTGTGAAGCCGAGTCGGATCGATTCGATGTAGACGATCGTCCAGGCGAGGCCGCTGACGATGGTGAGGAAGATTTCCATGATGATTCTCGGCCTTCCAGGTGACGTGCTCGCCTGAGCGAGCCCG
>JAODNB010000249.1 GCA_025464795.1 Frankiales bacterium | reverse complement strand
GCGTCCTGCTCGACGGCGATCAGGCACGGCACGCCGCGGCCGTCCTGGAACTGGCGGCGGACCAGGTGACCCGGTCCCTTGGGGGCGACCATGGCGACGTCGACACCGGGAGGCGGTGTGATGAGGCCGAAGCGGATGTTGAGGCCGTGGCCGAAGAACAGCGCCTTGCCGTCGGTGAGGTGCGGCGCGACGTCGGTCTCGTAGAGCTTCCGCTGCACGGTGTCGGGCGCCAGGATCATGATGACGTCGGCCTCGGCGGAGGCTTCAGCTGGCGTCACGACGCGCAGCCCGTCGGCCTCGGCCTTCGCGCGGCTCTTGCTGCCCTCGGGCAGACCGATGCGGACGTCGACCCCCGAGTCACGCAGCGACAGCGCGTGGGCGTGGCCCTGGCTGCCGTAGCCGAGGACGGCGACCTTCTTGGCCTGGATGAGGCTGAGGTCGGCGTCGTCGTCGTAGAAGACTTCTGCTGCCATGGGAGTTGCGGTTCCTTCCAGAGGTTTTGTGTAGCAGGGCTTTTCAGGCTGAACGGAGGCGGGCTTCGGTGCCGGTCATGGAACGGGACCCACGGCCCACGGCGACCATGCCGGACTGGACGAGCTCCCGGATGCCGAACGGCTCCAGGACCTTGATGAGGGCAGCCAGCTTGTCGGCGGTGCCCGTGGCCTCGATCGTGACGGCATCGGTGGCGACGTCGACGACCTTGGCCCGGAAGAGCTGGACGGTCTCCAGCACGTGGCTGCGGTTCGTGAGGTCGGCTTTCACCTTGACCAGCAGCAGCTCTCGCTGCACGGAGGCCTCCGGGTCGAGCTCGACGATCTTCAGCACGTTGATGAGCTTGTTGAGCTGCTTGGTGACCTGCTCGAGGGGCAGGTCGTCGACGGTCACGACGATGGTCATGCGCGAGACCGTCGAGTGCTCCGTCGGGCCGACGGCGAGGGACTCGATGTTGAAGCCGCGCCGGCTGAACAGCGCGGCGACGCGGGCGAGCACACCGGGCTTGTCCTCGACAAGCACGGAGAGCGTGTGGCGAGTGCTCATCTAGACCTGGTCCTCTCCGAAGACGGGGCGGGTGTCGCGGGCGGCGAGGATCTCGTCGTTGCTGGTGCCGGCAGGCACCATCGGCCAGACCATGGCGTCCTCGCCGACGACGAAGTCGATGACGACCGGCATGTCGTTGATCGCCATCGCCTTCTCGATCGTGGCGTCGACCTCGTCCCTGCTCTCGCAGCGCAGGCCCATGCAGCCCATGGCGTCGGCGAGCTTCACGAAGTCGGGGAGCCGACGGGCGTTGGAGTGCGTGTTCAAGCCGGTGTTGGAGTAGCGGCCCTCGTAGAAGAGGGTCTGCCACTGCCGCACCATGCCGAGGTTGCCGTTGTTGATGATGGCGACCTTGATGGGGATGCCCTCGATCGCGCAGGTGACGAGCTCCTGGTTCGTCATCTGGAAGCAGCCGTCCCCGTCGATCGCCCACACGGTCGTGTCGGGCCGACCGACCTTCGCGCCCATCGCTGCGGGGACGGCGTAGCCCATCGTCCCGGCGCCACCTGAGTTCAACCAGGTGTAGGGGTTCTCGTAGTCGATGAACTGCGCGGCCCACATCTGGTGCTGCCCCACGCCACTGGCGTAGATCGCGTCCGGGCCGGCGATCTTGCCGATGCGCTCGATGACGTACTGAGGCGCGAGCTGTCCGTCCTCAGGCCAGTCGTAGCCTCGCGGGTAGGTCGTGCGGTAGCCGTCGAGCTGCTTCCACCAGGCGGTGATGTCCGCGCGGGTGCCCGCGGCGTAGACCTCCTGCACGGCGACGACCAGGTCGGCGAGGGTCTCCCGGCAGTCACCGACGATCGGGACGTCAGCCGTCCGGTTCTTGCTGATCTCGGCCGGGTCGATGTCGGCGTGGATCACCTTGGCGCCCGGGGCGAAGGTGCTGAGCTTGCCGGTCACGCGGTCGTCGAAGCGCGCGCCGAGGCAGATGAGCAGGTCGCTCTTCTGGAGGCTGGTGACGGCCGCGACGGACCCGTGCATGCCCGGCATGCCGAGGTGCTGCGGGTGGCTGTCGGGAAAGGCACCGCGGGCCATCAGGGTCGTGACCACGGGGATGCCTGTGAGCTCGGCGAGCACCCTCAGCTCTGCGGCGGCGCGGGCCTTCAGCACACCGCCGCCGACGTACAGCACCGGTCGCTTGGCCTCGGCGATCAGCCGAGCGGCCTCCCGCACCTGCTTAGCGTGCGGCCGCGTGGTCGGGTGGTAACCGGGGAGGTCCAGCACCGGCGGCCAGGAGAACGCGCCGGCGCTCTGCAGGATGTCCTTCGGGATGTCGACGAGGACCGGACCGGGGCGTCCCGTCGAGGCGATGTGGAAGGCCTCGGCGATGGTCCGCGGGATGTCGTCGACGTGCTGCACCAGGAAGTTGTGCTTGGTGATGGGCATCGTGATGCCGCAGATGTCGGCTTCCTGGAAGGCGTCCGTCCCGATCGCGGCGGACGGCACCTGGCCGGTGATGGCGACCATCGGCACGCTGTCCATGTAGGCGTCGGCGATGGGCGTCACCAGGTTGGTCGCACCCGGTCCGCTCGTGGCCATGCAGACGCCGACGCGCCCGGTCGCCTGGGCGTAGCCCTCCGCCGCGTGGCCCGCGCCCTGCTCGTGACGGACCAGGATGTGGCGGAGCTTCGTGCTGTCGAAGATCGGGTCGTACGCAGGCAGGATCGCGCCGCCAGGGATCCCGAACATGACCTCGCAGCCGACGCTCTCGAGGCTGCGCACGAGCGACTGGGCTCCGGTCAGGGCTTCGCTTGGGGTGGCGCTCATGGTTCCTTCTTGTGGCTGGCTGTGGGCAAAAAGAAACCCCTCGTGCCCGAGGCACGAAGGGTGAGCGCGACTGCTGAGCTGTCTCAGCGGTCGCGCTTGCTAACTACGAGAGTGCGGGTCACGGTCGAGAGCCTGCCTGTCGAATCCTGGGATGTCAACTTTCTGAGACAGCACTCCCAGCATGTGAGATCAGCCGGTGATGGCGCCCTGCGCCGCGGAGCCGACCAGCTTGGCGTACTTGCCGAGGACACCCGTGGTGTAGCGGGGCTCAAGCGGCTTCCAGCCGGCCCTGCGGGACTCGAGGACAGCTGGGTCGACGAGCAGGTCGAGGGTGCGGGCACCGAGGTCCAGGCGGATGCTGTCGCCCTCCTCGACGAGGGCGATGGGTCCCCCGTCCGCCGCCTCGGGTGCGATGTGGCCGATGCACAGACCCGTGGTGCCTCCCGAGAACCGGCCGTCGGTCAGCAGCAGGACGTCCTTGCCGAGGCCGGCCCCCTTGATGGCACCGGTGACCATCAGCATCTCGCGCATGCCAGGCCCGCCCTTGGGGCCTTCGTACCGGATGACGATGACGTCCCCCTTGTTGAGGGTGTTCTGCTCGATGGCGTCCATGACGCCGGCCTCCCCGTCGAAGACGCGGGCAGGTCCCTCGAAGACGTCACCGTCGAAGCCGGCGCTCTTCACGACGGAGCCATCGGGGCTGAGCGAGCCGCGCAGGATGGTGAGACCACCGGTCTTGTGCATGGGGTTCGTCAGGGCGCGGATGACCTCGCCGTCGATCGGCGCGATCTCCATCTCCGCCAGGTTCTCGGCCATCGTCTGTCCCGTGCAGGTGAGGACGTCCCCGTGGAGCAGACCTGCCTCGAGCAGGGCCTTCATCACGACCTGGATGCCGCCGACGCGATCGATGTCGGTCATGACGTACTTGCCGAAGGGCTTCACGTCCGCGAGGTGCGGCACGCGGTCCCCGATCCGGTTGAAGTCGTCGAGGGTCAGGTCGACCCGAGCCTCGTGAGCGATGGCGAGCAGGTGCAGCACGGCGTTGGTCGAGCCGCCGAGCGCCATGACGACGGTGATGGCGTTCTCGAACGCCTCCTTCGTCAGGATCATCCGGGCGGTGATGCCCTTCTCGATCAGCCGCACCACGGCCTTGCCGGACGCGAGAGCGAACTCGTCGCGACGGCTGTCGATCGCCGGCGGCGCTGAGGATCCGGGAAGGGCCATGCCGAGCGCCTCGGCAGCCGCAGCCATCGTGTTCGCCGTGTACATGCCACCGCAGGCACCCATGCCGGGGCACGCGGCCTTCTCGATCGCGTGCAGCTCGTCGCGCGTGATGAGCCCACGCGCACAGGCACCGACGGCCTCGAAGACGCTGATGATCGTCAGGTCCTCCTCGACGCCGTCGGCGCCGCGGAGCTTGCCGGGCAGGGTCGAGCCGGCGTACACGAACACCGAAGCCAGGTCGAGCCGGGCCGCGGCCATGAGCATCCCTGGCAGCGACTTGTCGCAGCCGGCGAGGGTGACGGTTCCGTCCAGGCGCTCGGCGAAAACGACCGTCTCGACCGAGTCCGCGATGACCTCACGGGAGACGAGGGAGGCGCGCATGCCCTCGTGACCCATGGAGATGCCGTCCGAGACCGAGATGGTCCCGAACTGCATGGCGAACCCGCCGTTGTCGTTGACGCCCTTCTTGGCCGCTTCGGCCAGCCGGGCGAGCGACAGGTTGCAGGGGGTGATCTCGTTCCAGGACGACGCGATGCCGATCTGGGGCTTGTCGATGTCGGCGTCCGTCAGACCGACGGCACGGAGCATCGCGCGGGCGGGAGCGCGGCGGTCGCCCTCGGTGACGTCGTTCGAACGCGGCTTGCTGGCCATCAGGTGATCCTTAGCGGAAGGCGGTAGGTGAAGCGTAGGTGACAGGATGGTGCCGTGGAGAAGGTGCGCTTCGGTCCTGACCGCACGACCTTGGCCGTGGTGCTGGTCTTCGCCCTGGGGTCCCTGCCGCTGGGCCTGTCGTCTCCCTACCTCGCGCCCCTGCTCGTGCTCCCAGTCGCAGCAGCGGCGTGGGTGCTGCGGGCGCGCGTCGCCGCGACCAGCACGGGCCTCGAGGTGTGCAACGGCCTCGGAGTCCGACGCGTCGCGTGGGCCGACGTGACGGGCTTCGACGTCCCCGATCGCGGGCCGGTCACGATGCTCACCGAGCGAGGTCAGCACATCCGGCTGACGGCCCTTCCCCGACACAGGCTGCGCCAGCTCCTGGAGCTGTCCAAGACCTAGGATCTGCTGCCGTGGCGACCACCTTCGACGTGACCAGCGCGGACGGCACGCTCATCCGGGCCTGGCGCAGTGACCAGCCCGGCATCCCGCTGGTGATCGCGAACGGCCTCGGCACGATCCCCGAGGCGTGGCCGGCCCTGGTGCGGGAGGGCAGCGGGTACGCAACCGTGACCTGGTACCAGCGGGGCACCTTCGGATCCGCGCGTCCCGCGGACCCCGCCAGGATCCGGGTCGAGGACCACGTGGAGGACATGGTCGCCGTCATGGACAGCCAGGGCGTCGACCGAGCCCTCGTGGCGTGCTGGTCGATCGGGGTGAACATCGCGTTCGAGATGGCCCGCCGCCACCCTGAGCGGGTTGCCGGGATCATGGCGGTCGCCGGGGTCCCGGGGGGCACCTTCTCGACGATGGGCGGACCGCTGCGGATACCGAAGCGGCTCCGCAAGCCCCTGTCGACCCGGGTCCTCAGGACAGCGGGGCTGACCGGCCCGGTCCTCACCTGGCTCACCCCGAAGATCCCGATGAACGCGCGAACCGCCTGGCTCATCACGCACAGCGGCTTCATGCTCCCCGCCGCCGAGGCAGACGTGGTGGTCCCGATGCTGAAGCAGTTCCTGCTGCACGACTGGACCTGGTACGCACGGCTCGCTCAAGCAGCCGCGCGACACGATGCGATGGACCTCGAGTTCGTGAGCTGTCCCGTGACGCTCGTCGCGGGCAAGCACGACGTCCTGACCAGCATGCACGACATGATCGACTGCGCGGCCAAGATCCCGAACGCCCAGATCAGCGTGCTCAACGGAAGCCACTTCCTCCCGCTGGAGTACCCCGAGCACCTGCACACAGCCCTCGACGACCTCGCCCGCAGGGCCGACGTCCAGAAGCCCTAGCCGGGACGTCAGCGCGTGCGGCGGACCCACCGTCGGCCGAGGACGCCGGCACCCGTCACAGCCACGAGCGCCACAGGAAGCGCCGGCGGGAGGCCCGGGCCGCGGTCGCGCTGCGGGTCGGCCGCGAGCGCCAGCTTCGGGGCGGGAAGGCCGGTACGGGAGCTGCCGCCCGGCCGCGCGACCGTTCGCGCCTGAGCGGTGGACACCCCGCCTGTTGCTACGGGACCGCCAGCTGCGACCGCGGGCTTCGCAGCAGCCTTCCGCGCGAGCGCAGAGGGCAGGTACGCGCTCGCCGAGCTGGTCCCGGTGATGAACAGCTGCTTGCCCACCGAGGGCAGCAGGTCGGCCGCGTTCCGACCGCTGAGGTCCGCGGTCTTGCTCTTGTTCGCGAACAGCAGGTACGGGCCGGCGGGGAGCACGTTGCTGCTCGTCGGGACCCCGACCGTCACGGTGTCTGCGGTGCGGGACAGGACCGGGAGCGAGACCGTTCGGGCATCGGCGTCGACGAGGTGCGTCTGGGCCGTGTTGCGCATGAGCACGACCGTGGCGATCTTCGCCGCCGACGAGGTGTGCACAACGAGGCTGTGACCGCTCTTGTCGACGCCGCTGATCACCGGTCGCCCCGGGTCGTTCAGGTACGGCGGCTGCCACACCTGGAACGACGCGTCGTGGTGGTTGTTGGTGCCGTCGCGACCGGGGAGGTCCGGGGTGTCGGTGGTCTGGAAGTAACCGGTGGCGATCGGCGCGTGCCCGCCGATCAGCACTGAGCCGTCGGGCTGGAGCAGCGCGTTGTTGTGGTAGGTCCGCTTGCGGGCCTGGTTGCCCGCGTTGACCCACGTGCCACCCGTGTAGTGACCGGCCGCGTCGACCGTCGGAGTGAACAGCTCGGTGGTGCGGATCGGCGACTCCGAGCCGGGGAGGTCCACCTCGTCGACGTTGGCGCCGCTCGACACGAACACCTGGCCGTTGGGCAGCGGGGTCGCGGTGCCGTACCAGCGAGCGGTGTTGAGGGGGTCAGTACCGGTCGTGGTCAGGGACTCCTTGCCACCCTCGGCGTCCACGGTGGTGATGCGGCTGTTCGCCACTGCCACGTAGGAGCCCGGGCTGACGCCCAGGACGCCACCCGCGGTGAGGTAGGAGTTCGAGGTGTACTCCGGAACGCCGCCGACGACCTTCGAGGGGCGCATGGTCAGCGCTGCCGAGAAGGTCGAGCCGCGGAAGCCGGCGTACGGCGCCGCCGTCGGGTTGGCCGCCAGGTAACCGGGGTCGGTGCCCGGGACGCCCAGGTCGGACCAGGTGGCCGTCTTGGGGTCGTAGGAGCTCGCGACCTCCCAGAGGGCCTCGTCGTAGGCCTGGCCGAACGGGTTGAAGTCCTGCCCGGCGGCGTCGTAGTAGACGTGGCCGTCGGTGAGGAGGTGGAAGCGCGGGAACAGCGGCAGGCTCTTGTCCGCCGAGGCCGGGTTCACCTTCCACGCGGGCTTGGCCGCCCGGAGGTCCAGCGTCTCCGACTGCTTGACGTTCGTGCCGGAGTCCGCCGGGTTCGAGGGGGTCACCGGCTTCACGAGCTTCTGGACCCCGCTGGCCACGAACAGGTTCCCGTTGCCGAGGGTCACCAGCGCTGGGTACCACCGGCCGTAGTGCATCGTCGGCCCGAGGGTCCAGCGCTGGGAGGCCGCGTCGAAGATGCGCGAGTTCTTCACGCCCTGGAGCTCCACGACGCCGGTGTTCGCGACCGGGACGTAGGGCTCGGTGTAGTAGTCGGTGCCGCCGACGTCGATGACGTTGCCGTCCGACAGCAGCACCTGGTCGGAGCAGAACATGCTGCCGTTGTTGTAGCTGTAGTGCTGCGCAGACAGCGGCCCGAGCGGCAGGTCGTCAGGGTGCTCCGTCTGGTGCGCCCCGGCGTCGACCGGGGAGGGCTTGGCGTACGTGGCCTTGCCGCCACGGGTGTCCAGGACCCTGCTCTCGTCGTTGACGGTGAGCCGCCCGCCGTCGAGCAGCACCGAGTTGGTGCCCTTGATGGCCTCTTCGCCCTCGAGCGCGTTCCAGAACACGACCTTGCCGTTGGGCAGCTGCACCATCGTGGCGCCGGCAGGCAGGCAGTCGTAGGCGTCGGGGTTGTCCTTCGGTGCTCCTGTGCTCTTGTCCGACCCGATGACGCAGCCGTTCGCGTCGGTCTTGGCACCCTTGGCGAAGCCACCCGAGAACGTGTTGGTCGCGGGGTCGTAGTGGGCCCCGTCCTCCCGGAACGGCGTCAGGAACCGGCCCTGCCCGTTCGCGGCGGACGCCGCGATGCCGGTCGTCCCGAGCGTGAGCGGGACAGCGACGGAGACGAGGCACAGGCTCGTGAGCAGGCGGCGACCGGTCATGGGGTGAGACTCCTCAGAGCAGGGAGGGAAACGCGCACAAAGCACGACGTACACGGACAGTGTTCTCCGTGGTGACGTGGATCACCCCTGGGCTCAGGCACAGCATTGCGCCTCCAGGGGTAGGCGGGCCCACCGCGAGGTCGGCCCCTCACCCTGTGCAACGCGCGGGCAACGGCTACCTCGCGCGACGAAGGGCCACCAGCAGCCCGAGCGCGACAGCCGTGGCCCCGAGCGCGAACGGCCACCAGGGCAGCCCGGCTGCTCTCGGAGGGCGAGCGCCGACCTGCTGGAGCGCCAAGGCGCGGGGCACCCAGGTGACGACGCCGGCGATCTCGGTCCCGGCGCCGTCGAGCAGCACCGGCACGCGCCAGTCCAGGACCTTGCTCGGGATCGAGGAACGCAGAACGGCATCGGACGGCAGGTCCGCGGGAAAGCGCAGCCGGGGGTCGAGCCAGGTGTAGGTCTGACCCACGCCGACCTCCTCCCAGCCCCTCACGACCACGGCGCGCTTCTTGGCTTCCTGGTCATCGCGCCACGACAGGCTCGCGGTGTTCGCCTGCACCGTGCCGCCCTCGAAGCGCAGGAACGGCAACCCGTCCCGACCCTCCACCTCCACGGACCGCCCGGCAGGAGCCCGCAGGAACAGGCCGGGCAGCTCGCCCTGGATCGGGGTGGCGACGACCCCCTCCGGCGTCTTGGTGACGCTGACGGACAGACCTCCTCGCACCGGCGAGAAGAGCACGTGGCCGGTGGCCGCGAGCGCGGTCCCCCCGTACCTCAGGGGGATCCGCCAGACGGTCAGGACCACCTCCTTCGCCGCCTTGCGCATCTCCGGCGTCGCTGCCGCTCGAGGGTGCAGGCGCGGGTCGAACTCCGACCACGTCGACTCGTGACTGACGAGCGCCCAGCGCGGCGCCCCCTTCCCCTTGTCACGCACGACGTCGGCGGGCGGCACGGGGCCACCCTCGGGGGTCCCCGTCGCGTACCAGTCGGGACTGGCCAGGTTGGCGAGCACGCCGGCGGAGCTGATCTTGAGGAACGGCTCCCCACCCAGGCCCAGGACCTCGAGCGGCTTCGCCGTCGGGTTCGCGACGACGAGCTCGTCGACCACGCTCGGGACCACACGGACCTTCACGCTCGGCGGAAGAACCGCCGGCTGCACTCCGTCGAACACCGTGCGAAGCGCGGGGTCCTGGTAGGAGTGGGCCTCAGCCGGGAGCACGGGAAGCAGGAGAAGTGCCAGGAGCAGCAGCCCAAGGAGGCGCAGCAGGCGCACGGGGAGACCTCTCGAGTGGGCTGCTGTGACGCAGGCGCAATACAGTCCGCCAGTGAACCTCACGGGGCAGATGAGGCAGCCGCCCGAGCAGGTCACCGCGCTTGCGGTCAAGGTACTGGCCGATCTCGAGGTCATGACGGACCGCCTGGTCGAGGCCATCCTCGCCGAGGACCCCTCGTACGGCCTCGGCCGGACCACCCGGGAGGACCTCCGCCGCTCCTGCCACGACAACCTCGAGCGGATCCTGCAGTCCCTCACCGGCGAGCCGTCTTCGGGTGACGTCTTCGACGCGCCGCACGCGACCGGGCACCGCCGCGCCGAGCAGGGGATGCCGCTCGAGTCCGTGCTGCACGCCTACCGGCTCGGGCATCGCGGCATCTGGGACGCGCTCGTCGCCCAGGCCCGCGACGAGGGAGCCCTGGAAGGCCTCGTTGAGGCTGCCAGCTACGTGTGGGAGCTCGTCGACTCCTTCTCCTCCGAGGTGGCACGGGCGTTCCGCGAGACGGAGCGGGTGCTGCACCGGCGCGACGACCGCCGGCGGGACGCCCTCGTCGACGCGCTGCTCGACGGCCAGGGCCGGTCCCGAGCCGTCGCTGCTGACGCGGCCGCCGGGCTCGACCTGCCGGAGCACGGCAGGTACGTCGTGCTGGTCCTGGACGGCACCGAGGCCGGACGGCCGGTGGCCGATGCTCTGTCGGTACGGGGCGTGCGGGCTGCCTGGCGCACCCGGGCGGACCGGGAGATCGGCCTGGTGCACCTGACCTCCGACGCCGACCTGGCGAAGTCCCTCGAGCACGTGGCGGGACTCCGTGCCGGGTTGTCCCCGATCGTGACCGGCCTGGCTCAGGTCGACGGGGCGCACCGGCTCGCGGAGACAGCCCTGCGGGCCCTCCCACCCGGCGCGTCCGGGATCAGCGAGCTCGACGCGCGGCTGCCGGGCGCCCTGCTCGTCACGGCTCCCGACCTCGCGGCAAGGCTGGTCGCCCGCGCTCTCGGGGGGCTGCTCGCGCTGGACCCCGAGGAGCGGGACGTCCTGCTGCTGACCCTCGCCACCTGGCTCGACACCGGCGGTTCAGCCGGTCAGACCGCGACCCGCCTGTTCTGCCACCGCAACACGGTCCTGAACAGGCTGCGGCGCGTGGAGTCCCTGACGGGCCGCTCCCTGGAGCGCGTCGATCACCTCGTCGAGTGGTCCCTGGCACTGCTCGCGCGCGAGGTGCTCGTGCCCGACACGTCCGCCTGACACGTGCGCGGAGCTCCGATCAGCGACCATGGAGGGGTGACCACGTCCTCCGCGACACCAGCTTCCGAGCGGCGCAGCCCAGCTGCCCGCGCGGCCGCCACTGTGGCCGAGGCCCGACGGCCGCAACCCCACGGCCTGACCCGACGCTTCTTGCGCCTGTTCGCCGACGTCTGGCGCAAGGCCGACCGCGACCGGATCCTCGGCCTGGCAGGGGAGAACGCCTTCATGGGCGTCCTCACGGTCTTCCCGACGCTGCTCGTGTTCGCCGCCGTCCTGGGACAGCTGTCGCTCGTCGTCGGCGACGACAACACCGACAAGGTGAAGCACGCCGTCAGCGAGTTCCTCAAGCAGGTCCTGACCTCCTCCGCGGACGGCGTGGACAGCACCGTCAACAACCTGTTCGCCACGAGCGGCAATGCCCTGACCGTGGCCTTGGTCCTTGCTCTCGCCTCGACGGCGCAGGCCTTCGCGAGCGTGCTGAACACGCTGGCCATCGCCTACGACATCTCTGACCGCAGGGGCTGGTGGCGGCGTCGCTTCATCGGGCTGGTGCTGGGCGCCGGTTCCGTGCTGACCGGCGCCGTCATGATCACCGCCTTCGTGGTCGGCCCCCTGTTCGGCAAGGTCGAGTTCGTGAAGTCGATCGGCATCTCGGACGAGTACGCCTTCGTCTGGGGCTACCTGCGCTACCCGGTCGCGTTCCTCGCCCTGGTGGTCTGGGCCACGACGCTGTTCCACATCGGCCCGGACCGCCCCGCCCGGTGGCGCTCCGGCCTGCGAGGCGGGCTGCTGACCTCGGTGCTGTGGCTCGTCGCCTCGCTGGGTTTCAGCAGCTACCTGAAGCTCGTGGTGCCGCGCTCTCCGGTCCTGGGGGCGCTGGGTGGTGGCCTCATCCTCATGACCTGGCTCTACCTGCTGTGCCTGGCGCTGCTGATCGGTGCGGAGCTCAACGCGACCCTGCTCGCCCGCCGGCAGGTCCGGGCCCAGGACCTCCCGACCGACGAGCCCGTGACGCCCTAGGGCTACTCGCTGACGCCGAGCTTCTCGAGCAGCAGGGCCCGCGCCATCCCCGCGTCCGCCTGACCGCGGGTGGCCTTCATGACGCTGCCGACCAAGGCCCCGACGGCGGCGACCTTGCCGTCCCGGACCTTCTGCGCGGCGCCCGGGTCCGCCGCGATGGCTGCCTCTACCGCGGCCGAGAGGGCTCCCTCGTCCTTGACGATCGCGAGCCCACGAGCGGCCACGACCTCTGCCGGCGACCCCTCCCCCGCGAGCACTCCGTCGACGACCTGCCTGGCCAGACCGGCGTTGAGCGAGCCGCTCGCGACGAGCGCGGCGACCTCCGCCACCTGCGCGGGCGTGATGGGCAGGTCGGGGGCGTCCACCCCCGCCGCGTTCGCCGACTGCGCCAGGTGGCCCAGCCACCAGTTGCGCGCCTCGGCGGCCGAGGCACCAGCAGCGACGGTGGCGAGCACGACGTCGAGGACACCGGCGTTCACCATCGCCTCGCTGTCGTTCTCGGAAAGCCCGAGCTCCTCGACGAGCTTGCGGCGGCGGACGGACGGCGCTTCCGGAAGGGCAGCCCTGAGGGAGGCGACCCAGGCGACGTCAGGGGCGATGGGGACGAGGTCCGGCTCCGGGAAGTTCCGGTAGTCGGTGGCCTCCTCCTTCGAGCGCCCGGACGTGGACATCCCGGTGTCCTCGTGGAAGTGCCGCGTCTCCTGGACGATGCGACCGCCCTCGCGCAGGACGTACGCCTGGCGCTCGACCTCGGAGCGGACGGCCCGCTCGACCGACCGCAGCGAGTTCACGTTCTTGGTCTCGGAGCGGGTCCCCCACTCCTGCCCTGGCTTGTTGAGGGAGACGTTGACGTCGCAGCGCATGGAGCCCTGCTCCATCTTGACGTCGCTCACCCCGAGGCCGCGGAGCACGTCGCGCAGCTCCGTCACGTAGGCCTTCGCGACCTCGGCCGGCATCGCGCCCGTGCCCGTCACCGGCTTCGTGACGATCTCGACCAGGGGGATCCCGGCGCGGTTGTAGTCCACCAGGGAGTGCGAGGCGCCGTGGATGCGCCCGGTCGCGCCGCCCACGTGCAGCGACTTGCCGGTGTCCTCCTCGAGGTGGACGCGCTCGATCGGGATCCGGACGGTCTCGCCCTTGACCTGGACGTCGAGGTAACCGTCGGTGCACAGCGGTTCGTCGTACTGGGAGGTCTGGAAGTTCTTCGGCATGTCGGGGTAGAAGTAGTTCTTGCGGGCGAACCGGCACCAGGTCGCGATGTCGCAGTGCAGGGCCAGGCCGATGCGGATGGTCGACTCGATGGCGGTCTCGTTCACGACCGGCAGCGCTCCGGGCAGGCCGAGGCAGACGGGACAGGTCTGCGTGTTGGGCTCCGCACCGAACTCTGTGGCGCAGCCGCAGAACATCTTGGAGGCCGTGCCCAGCTCCACGTGCGTCTCGAGCCCGATGACCGGCTCGAACTCCGCAAGGGCCTCTGCGTAAGGGATCGCGGTCACGTCAGTTCTCCCAGGCGAGCGGCGGGACAGCGGCCGGCAGGGCGCGTTCCAGTGCGGCGCCGACCTGGTAGAGCAGGTCTTCGCGCAGCGTCGGCGCCATCACCTGCAGGCCCACTGGCAGCCCTTCCGAGAGCCCTGCCGGGAAGGACGCAGCCGGGCCGCCGTACAGGTTCGAGGGGATGCTGCAGATGTCCTGCTTGTACATCGCGAGGGGGTCCTCCAGCTTCGCCCCCAACGGGAAGGCGACCGTCGGGCAGGTCGGTGCCACGAGCACGTCGACGGACTCCCAGGCCTTCTGGAAGTCCCGCGTGATCAGCGTGCGGACCTTCTGGGCCTGGCCGTAGTAGGCGTCGTAGTAGCCGCTCGACAGGGCGTAGGTCCCGAGGATGATGCGCCGCTTCACCTCGGCGCCGAAGCCCTGGCCCCGGGTGAGAGCCGTGACCTCCTCGAGCGAGCGCTCCCCGTCGTCACCGACCCGCAACCCGTACCGCACGGCGTCGAAGCGCGCGAGGTTGGACGACGCTTCGGACGGCGCGATCAGGTAGTACGCAGTAAGGGCGTAGCTGAAGTGCGGGCAGCTGACCTCGGTCACGATGGCGCCGAGCGACTGCAGGATCGCGACCGCTTCGTCGAACCGCTGCTGCACGCCTTCCTCGTAGCCGTCGCCCGTGAGCTCCTTCACGACGCCGATCCGCAGGCCCTTCACCTCGCCGGAGCGCGCGGCCGCGACAACCGGCGGGACGGGCTGGTTGATGGAGGTGGAGTCGCGCGGGTCGTAGCCGGCGATGACCTCGTGCAGCAGAGCGGCGTCGAGGACGGTGCGTGCGCACGGCCCTGCCTGGTCCAGGGAGCTCGAGAACGCGACCAGGCCGTATCGGGACACCCCGCCGTAGGTCGGCTTGACGCCGACGGTGCCGGTGACCGAAGCGGGCTGCCGGATCGAGCCGCCGGTGTCGGTACCGATGGCCAGGGGGGCCTGGTAGCTCGCCAGGGCCGCGGACGAACCGCCACCGGAGCCGCCGGGGATCCGGGTCAGGTCCCAGGGGTTGTGCGTCGGGCCGTAGGCGCTGTGCTCGGTGGACGAGCCCATCGCGAACTCGTCCATGTTGGTCTTGCCGAGGATGACGACCCCGGCCGCCTTGAGCCGCGCGGTCACCGTCGCGTCGTAGGGGGGACGCCACCCCTCGAGGATCTTGGAGCCGACGGTCGTCGGGATGTCCTGCTGGCACAGGACGTCCTTCAGAGCGAGCGGTACGCCGGCCAGCGGACCGGACAGCTCGCCGTCGTCGACCCGACGAGCCTGGGCGAGGGCACCCTCGGCGTCGACGTGGAGGAAGGCGTGCACCTGGCCGTCGACCTTGGCGATCCGGTCGAGGTGAGCCTGCGCGACCTCGACAGCACTGACCTCACGCGAGGCGATGGCCGAGGCAGTCTCAGCCGCCGTCAGCCTGGTGAGGTCGCTCATTCTTCGTCCAAGATGCGGGGTACGCGGAAGCGGCCGTCCTCCTCGGACGGCGCCCCGGAAAGCGCCTGCGCGGGGGTCAGGGACGGCATCACGACATCGGGCCGGGTCACGTTCTCGAGCGGAACGGCGTGGCTCGTCGGCGGTACGTCGGCTGCGCTGACCTCCGAGATCTGCGCCACCGCTCCCAGGATCACGTCGAGCTGGCCGGCGAGCCGGTCGAGCTCGCTGTCGTCCAGCGCGAGGCGGGACAGCCGCGCGAGGTGCGCGACCTCCTCGCGGCCGATCGTGGGGCGTCCAGCCTCCGGCATGGGGTTCCTCTCGTAGCGTCCGCTCGATGACGTCGTACAGGTGGGCGGCGGAGCGGACGCAACGGAGTCTAGGGAACGGCGCTGCAGGGTCCCCCGGAGATTTGACGATGGCGAAACACAGCGGCAATGAGCGGTGGGCACACTGGCTGCCATGGCCTACCTGCTGCGCGTCGTCCTCCCCGACCGCCCCGGCATGCTCGGCGCCGTGGCGACCGCCCTCGGCCAGGCGGGCGCGGACATCGTCAGCCTCGACGTCGTCGAGCGAGGGCCCGAGGGGGCCGTCGACGACCTGCTCGTGCAGCTGCCCGCCGGCGGCCTGGCGGACGTCCTGATCACCTCGGCGCAGTCGGTGCCGGGGGTGGTCGTCGAGTCGCTGCGGCCCTACCTCGGGGCCGACGACCTGCACCGCGACCTCGAG
>JAODNB010000241.1 GCA_025464795.1 Frankiales bacterium | reverse complement strand
AAAGCCCGCAGGTGCGGGTCTTCGAGCGGCAGCTGTCCGTTCGCCACAAAAGCAACGAACGTCCGCGCGTGGTGCACGGACGTTCGAGAACGAGCGAGCAGGCAACTGCAACCACGCACAGCGTAGGCCCTGGCGGCCCTTCGTGGGGGATTCGGGCCAGGTTTAGGTGTCAGGAGGCCTGGCTGACGCTGCTCATGTTGAAGTCGGGGACGCGCCACGCGGGCATCCGGGTCCAGGTGAAGTAGTCGCTCCACTCGCGCGGCAGGGTCGCCTCGGTCGCGCTGGTCTCGCTGATCCGGCCCAGCAGGTCGACCGGCGACTCGTTCCAGCGGAAGTTGGTGACCGTGCCGGTCACCTCGCCGTCCTCGACCAGGTAGACGCCGTCGCGGGTGAGTCCGGTGAGCAGCAGGCTCTCCGGGTCGACCTCGCGGATGTACCACAGGCAGGTCAGCAGCAGCCCGCGCTGGGTGGCAGCCACCATCTCGTCCAGGGTGGCGGTGCCACCGCCGTCGACGATCAGGTTGTCGACGAACGGGGTCACGGCGGAGCTGGTCTGCTGGGCACTGGACCGGGTCTGGCACAGGGCCTCGAGCTTGCCGCCCTTGATCCAGTCGGTCGCCTGCAGGTCCAGGCCGTTGTCGAAGATGCTGGCCATCGCAGAGGACGCGCCGGCGACGACGAACGGCAGGGTGCCCAGGGCAGGGTCGCGCGGGTCGCTGCGCACCGTGAAGCCGTTCGGCGCGAGCATCTCACCGACGCGGGTTTGGCCACCCGGCTTGGAGAAGACGGTGCGCCCCTCAGCGGCATCGCGCCCGCCGCCCGACCAGTAGCTGTAGATGAGCAGGTCGGCGACCGCGCTCGGGGGCAGCAGGGTCTCGTAGCGACCGGCCGGGATCTCGACGAAGCGGTCGCACCAGGACAGCCGGCGGCGCAGCTCGCTGTCGAGCGATGGCACGGCGATGTCCGACCAGTCGCGGGTGTGCTGACCCACCCAGGAGGAGCCGCCCTGCTTGTCGTTCTTGGCCGTCATCTCGATGTAGCCGGTGGGCTGCACGTGCCGCTTTCGCAGCCCGGTCGACGAGCCGAGCCACGTGGTGGTGCTGCTGTGCGACGCATAGCCGAAGTGCCGCAGCCCGTCTGCCTGACCTGCGTCGAACGAGCTGCCCAGGTCGCCGGCAATGGCAGCGAACACCGCGGAGGTGGTGACCTCGGCCGGCTGGCTGAAGCCGGCGTCGGCACCGCCCTCGACGAGTGGGGCGTAGTCCTCGGCCGGTCCGGCGTCGCGAGCGGCCTGCTCGCTGGCCCGGACCAGACCCTCGAGGTCGTCGAGCTGGGAGGCGCTGATGGTGCCGACCGACTCGCCGATCACGCTGATGACCGTCAGGGAGCGCTCGAGGTGCGAGCCGTTCGTGGTCAGCGTGTTGGTCGCCCACCGCAGGTCGACGGTGCTGCTCTCGGACAGGATCGCGACGCAGCCGTCCGCCTTCGAGAGCTGGAGAACCTTCTCGACCAAGTCGCTCATCGTCCGGCCTCCCGGACGGTGTTGAGGATGTTGACGCCGCGGAACAGCGCCGCGGGGCAGCCGTGCGAGACCGCTGCGGTCTGGCTTGGCTGGGCCTTGCCGCAGTTGAAGGCACCGCCGAGCACGTAGGTCTGCGGCCCGCCGACAACCTCCATCGACCCCCAGAACTCGGTGGTCGTCGCCTGGTACGCGACGTCCCGCAGCTGGCCGACCAACCGGCCACCGCGGATCTCGTAGAACCGCTGACCGGTGAACTGGAAGTTGTAGCGCTGCATGTCGATCGACCAGCTCTTGTCGCCGACGACGTAGATGCCCTTCTCCACCCCTCCGATCAGGTCCTCGAGGCTGGGTCCCTTCGGATCGGGTTGCAGGGACACGTTGGGCATCCGCTGCACCGGCACCCGGTGGGCTCCGTCGGCGTAGGCGCAGCCGTTGGACCGGCTCACCCCGAGGACCCCGGCGTTCTGCCTGGCCATCCGTCGGTCGAGCTGGTAGCCGACCAGCGTGCCGTCCTTGATGAGGTCCCACTGCTGCGCAGCTACGCCCTCGTCGTCCCAGCCGACCGTCGACAGCCCGTGCGGGGTGTGCCGGTCACCCGTCACGTGCATCAGGTCGGTGCCGTACCTCAGCGAGCCGAGCTGGTCGATCGTCGCGAACGACGTCCCGGCGTAGGCCGCCTCGTAGCCGAGCGCGCGGTCCAGCTCGGTGGCATGGCCGATGGACTCGTGGATCGTGAGCCACAGGTTCGACGGGTCGATGACCAGGTCGTAGCGACCCGGCTCGACGCTGCTCGCCTTGGCCTTCTCGACCAAGTGCTCCGGCATCTGCTCCAGCTCGGCAGCCCAGTCGTAGCCGCTCGTCAGGTACTCCCAACCGCGGCCCACCGGGGGAGCGATGGTCCGCATCGTCTCGAAGCCACCGCCGGGGTCGACGCGGGTCCCCTCGACCTGCGGGTAGAGCCGCACCCGCTGCTGCGTCGTCGTGGTGCCCGCCGTGTCGGCGTAGAACTTGCCCTCCATCGCCTGCTGCAGGTGCACGTCGACGTGGTCGACCTCGTCGTGGGACAGGAGCCGGCGGCTCCACTCCTCGAACAGCGCCACCTTCTCAGCCGGGTCCACCGAGAACGGGTCGATCTCGTAGTCGCTGACCCACGTCTCGTTCGGGTAGACCGGCTCCTCGGCCAGCTCGACGGGCTGGGAGTTCAGCGGCCGGGCTGTCCTGGCCATGGCCACGGCCTCGCCCGCGAGCCGCACGGCTTCGTCGACGGTGACGTCCGGGCTGCTGGCGAACCCCCAGGTGCCGTCGTGCACGACGCGGACCGCGAGACCGACGGTGACGTCATCGCTGAGGCTCTGCAGCCTGGCGTCGCGCAGGGAGACGTCCTGGTTCCGGATGCGCTCGACCCGGAGGTCGGCGTGGGTGGCCCCGGCGTCCCGAGCGGCCTGAAGCGCCGCGTCGGCGGCTGCGTGCAGCGGCAGGGCGAGGAAGGAGGGATCGACCGAGTGGCTCACCCGGCTCACCTTAGAGGGCACTCGCGTCCTAAGGGCGTGGGACCGATGATCGTTCATGTCAACGCGGCAGCCACTTCAACCGTTGACCTTGCAGGGGGTAGCGGTGGAGTTCGACGCCAGCTTCGAGGAGCTGCACCGTGCTGCCTACCGGGTGGCGTACAAGGTCCTCGGCGACCGGGCCGAGGCCCAGGACATCGCCCAGGAGGCACTGGCCCGCTGCCTCGTGCGGTGGAAGACCGTCTCCGACTACGCACCCGCATGGGTCTCGCGCGTGGCGGCGAACCTCGCGATCGACGTGGTGCGCAGGGATCGTCGGTCCGCTGTGGCTCCCGACGAGCTGACGCTGCTCGACCCTGACAGTGCCCAGCGCCTGGACCTGCAACGCGCGCTGCTCTCACTGCCTCGGCGTCAGCGCGACGTCGTGGTGCTGCGCTACCTGCTCGACCTCTCCGAGAGGTCCGTCGCGGATGCCCTCGGTGTGTCCACCGGATCCATCAAGACGCACGCCTCCCGAGGCTTGGCAGCGCTGCGGCTGTCCCTCGGGCAAGCACGAGGAGCCTGATGTACGACAACCTCGACGACGCTGTCCCTCCGAGTACCCCACCGGGCGCCCGCGAACGGGTCTCGGCCCGCGCGGCGCAGCTGCGACGTCGGCGGATGCTCGTCGCCGGTGGGTCAGGCATCGTGCTCGTCGTCGCCGCTGCTCTGCTGCTCCTGTCCCTGCAGGGCCCTGGCGTTCAGCGGTCCACGCTCCTCATCACGGCGACGAGCAGCCCGACGCCCATCGCGACGCCCATCGCGACGCCGGTCCCGTCCTTCACCGCTCCGGCCACGCCGGTGCCCTCACCCACGCCCGTGACCAGGCCCTCCGCGCTGCCCTGCCCCGGGGGCTGCGGCACGATGCCCACCGTCCCCGCCAGCTCCGGGCCCAGTCCCACTTCGGGCAGCTGCGCTGACGCGGGGCGAGGTTACGACGACTGCCCGGACGGCAAGCCGGGCTGGAGCACCGGCTTCCTGGCCTGCCAGTCCGCGGAGCAGATGGCCGATCGCCCGCCGACCCTGCCCGGCCTCGATGCAGTCCTCGACGTCCCTGCCTCCACCAGTGCGGGTACCGCCACTCACGGCTCGCTGCTGTTCACGAACCACAGCGACACCCCGCTGCAGTTCGCCCTCACATTGCCGGTCGACATCGGTCTCGAGGCGGTTCTCGTCGGTCAGGCGGGCAACTCGGCCCGGCACTTCACCGATGTCATGCAGGACACGACGATCGACCTCGCCCCGGGCCAGACCCGCAGCCTTGCCGTCCAGGTGCAGACCAGCGCCTGCGGCGACACCCAGCGAGACGCCGAGCCTGGGCTCCCGGTTGGCCAGTACCGGGCGCAGGTGATGCTCGACGTGACCGCTCCGGCTTCCGCGTCCGGGGTGTGGCTCCTGTCGAGTCACGTCACCCTTACCTGAGATCCGTCAGGCGCTGGCGCTGTCGGACAGCACCTCACCACTGCGCAACCGGATGCGGCGTGCCATGCGAGCAGCGACGTCGTCGTCATGGGTCACGACGACGACGGTCACGTCGCGGCTGGTGTTCAGCTCCACGAGGAGGTCGACGATCTCCTGCGCTGTCCCTGAGTCGAGGTTCCCCGTTGGCTCGTCGGCAAGGACGACCCGAGGGTCGTTGGCGAGCGCACGAGCGATCGCGACGCGCTGCTGCTCGCCACCGGACATCCGGCCGGGGAGGTGATGGGCACGATCGGCCAGTCCGACGCTCGCCAGGAGCTCCGTCGCCTTCCCGCGCCGCTCACCTCTCGGGCGGGTCATCGCGATCTCGACGTTCTCGACAGCGGTGAGCGTCGGTATCAAGTTGAACTGCTGGAA
>JAODNB010000221.1 GCA_025464795.1 Frankiales bacterium | reverse complement strand
CCTGACTCCGTGCACTTCTTCCACGACGCCGGCCTTGACTACGTCAGCTGCTCGCCCTTCCGCGTGCCCATCGCCCGGCTCGAGGCGGGGCGTGCCGCTCTGGAGACCAGCGGCAGCGACACCCGCTAGCCGTGTTCCTCCTGCTCTGGTCCAAGACCGTACGGCGGCTGCTGGCCTCGATCGTCCTGGCCGTCCTCGTCGTCGTGCTCGGCACAGCCGGTCGCATCTGGTGGATCGCCCGCGCGGACGACCACCCGCGCTCGGACGCGATCGTCGTCCTGGGTGCCTCGCAGTTCGACGGCCGACCGTCCGCGGTGTTCAAGGCGCGGCTCGACCATGCCGCCGAGCTCTTCCGGCAGGGCGTCGCCCCCCGGATCGTCACCGTGGGCGGCGGTCGGAAGGGCGATCGCTTCACCGAGGCCCAGGCCGGCGCGAACTACCTGTCGTCCGTCGGGGTCACCTCGGTGCTCGCCGTGGGCGTCGGATCGGACACGCTCACCTCCTTGAAGGCGCTGAAGGCTCGGTTCGTCGCCAGCGGCTGGCACAGCGCTGTCCTGGTCACCGACCCATGGCACTCGCTGCGCTCCCGCAGGATGGCTCAGGACCTCCACATCCGGGCCTACACGTCTCCGGCCCGCACGGGGCCCGCGGTCGACGGGATCGGCACCGAGGTGCGCTACGTCAGTCGCGAGACCGCGGCCTACCTGTACTACCGCGTGTTCCACCGCTCGTCGGACGCCGGTCCGCGCGCCGTCTGACGTAGGTTTGGTCCCGACCAGCAGGGGCCTGACGGGAGCGCGGAGATGACGGTGGGCACGGCTGCCCTCGTCGGCGACCCGCCGCCCGAGCACCCGGCCTTCCAGATCCGCGCGGCGACGGCGCCGTGACGCCGCTGCTGAGGCTCCTTCGACCGAAGCAGTGGGCGAAGAACGTCCTGGTCCTGGCAGCACCCGGTGCCGCCGACGTGCTGCTCGACGGGGACGTGCTGGGTCGTGTCGCGGTCTGCTTGGTCGCCTTCTGCGCGCTCTCCAGCGCGGTGTACGTCGTCAACGACGCGCTGGACGTCGAAGCCGATCGGGTCCACCCGACCAAGCGGTTGCGCCCGATCGCGAGCGGCGAGGTGTCGATCCGGGCGGCCAGTGCGGTCGCGGCGGTGCTGATCGTCGCAAGCCTCGGTGCCGCAGCAGCCCTCGGCACGAAGGTGCTGGTCGTCTTCGTCATCTACGCCATCAACTCGCTCGTCTACTCCGCCTTCCTCAAGCGGGAGGCGACCGTGGAGCTGGTCGCAGTAGCCGCAGGCTTCGTCCTGCGCGCGATCGCGGGAGCGGTTGCGGCGGACGTCCCGGTCAGCGACTGGTTCCTCATCGTCACCAGCTTCGGTGCGCTGTTCGTCGTGGCGGGCAAGCGGCACGGCGAGATCGCAGGCCTCGAGGGCCTGGTCGGCACCCGCGTCGCGCTGCAGGCCTACACGGTCGAGTACCTCCGGGGCATCTGGCTGATCTCGGCAGGCGTCGCGACCACGGCGTACTGCCTGTGGGCCTTCGAGCAGGGACGGGTCGCCGAGCACCCGATCACCTACCAGCTCAGCGTCCTGCCGTTCGTCATGGCGCTGCTCCGCTACGCCCTGCTGCTGGAGCACGGCCGTGGGGGCGAGCCGGAGGACGTGATCTTGCACGACCGTCAGCTGCAGCTCCTCGGCGTGCTGTGGGTCGTCGTCTTCGGCGCGGGCGTGCTGCTCCGGTGACGAGCCTGACGGGATGGGGAGGCACCGCCCCGAGCACGGCTGAGGTCCTGCGACCCTCCTCTGCCGACGAGGTCGCACACGCCCTGGCGTCGGCGGGGGCCAGGGGCCTGATCGCCCGGGGCCTGGGCCGGGCCTACGGTGACGCCGCCCAGAACGGCGGCGGCCAGGTGCTCGAGACCCACGCGCTCCAAGGACTGGGGCCGGTGGTCGACGGCACCATCACGGTCGGGGCAGGAGTCAGCCTGGACGCGCTCCTTCGGCACCTCGTGCCGCAGGGCTGGTTCGTCGGCGTCACCCCGGGCACCCGCTACGTGACCGTCGGCGGCGCGATCGCGAGCGACATCCACGGCAAGAACCACCACGTCGACGGCGGCTTCTGCCAGTGGGTCGAGCGGTTCACCCTCGCGGCCCCGACAGGGGTGCTCGAGCTGACGCCCGAGGACGACCGCTTCTGGGCCACCGCCGGCGGGATGGGCCTCACCGGGGTCGTCACGCAGGCGACGCTGCGGCTGATACCGATCTCGTCGTCGGGCATGGCCGTCACGACCGACCGGACCCAGGACCTCGACCAGGCCCTCGAGCTGCTGAGCACCGACGACCGCTACTCCGTGGCCTGGATCGACCTGCTCAGCGCCAGCGGCCGAGCCGTCGTCGGCCGCGGCGATCACGCGGAGGGCAACGACCTGACGTACGACCCGAGCCCTCGTCTCGCGATGCCCCCCGTGCCGAACCTCATCAACGCCTTGACGGTCAAGGCGTTCAACGAGCTGTGGTGGCGCAAGGCGCCGAAGCACCACGAGGGGCGTGAGAGCATCGCCACGTTCTTCCACCCGCTCGACGGCGTCCGGAGCTGGAACCGCGTGTACGGGAGCGGCGGTTTCGTGCAGTACCAGTTCGTCGTGCCGCTGGACGCTGATGCCGTCCTGCGCGACGCGGTCAGCGCGCTTGCCAGGGCCAAGGCGCCGACCTTCCTGGCGGTCCTCAAGAAGCTCGGTCCTCAGCCGGGCCTGATGAGCTTCCCGATGCCGGGCTGGACCCTCGCCCTTGACGTGCCTACCGCACTGCCCGGTCTGGCCACGCTGCTCGACGGGCTCGACGAGCGGGTGGCTGCTGCCGGAGGCCGGGTCTACCTGAGCAAGGACGCTCGGCTGCGGCCCGACCTGCTCGCGGCGATGTACCCGCAGCTGCCGCGGTGGCAGGAGCTGCAGGCCGCGCTCGACCCGGACGGTGTCCTCCGCTCCGACCTCAGCCGGCGGCTCCCGCTGCTGGCCAGACGACAGGCTCCTCGTGGTCACTGATGCTCTCGGCCGTCCCGGCACCGTGCTCGTGCTCGGCGGCCGCAGCGACATCGGTCTCGCCATCGCCCAGGCCCTGAGCCCCCGCACCACGCTGCTCGCCGGCCGAGGGTGCCCGATCGAGTTCGACGCCGACGACGTCTCCTCGCACCAGGGGGTGATCGACGCGGTCGTCGCGGAGCACGGGGATCTGGACGTCGTCGTCCTCGCCTTCGGTGTTCTCGGCGACCAGGCCGTCGACGAGGTGGATCCCTCACGAGCCGTCGCGGTGATGCGCACCAACCTGCTCGGGGGTGTGAGCGCGGCGACCGTCGTCGCGAACCAGCTCCGCGCCCAAGGGCACGGGAGCCTCGTCGTGCTCTCGTCCGTCGCCGGTGAGCGGGTCCGAAGGAGCAACTACGTCTACGGCGCCAGCAAGGCGGGGCTCGACGGGTTCGCGCTCGGGCTGGGGGAGACCCTGCGGGGCAGCGGTGCGAAGGTCCTCGTCGTCCGCCCGGGCTTCGTGCACACCAAGATGACACAGGCGCTGCCCAAGGCGCCTCTCGCGACGACACCGGAGAAGGTCGCTGAGGTGACGCGAAAGGGCCTCGCCAGCGGGGCAGAGGTCGTCTGGGCCCCCGGTGCCCTGCGGTTCGTCATGAGCGTGCTGCGGCACGTGCCTCGCGGCCTCTTCCGCCGGCTGCCCGTCTGAGGAGCCCCGCCCGGGAAATGACCTGACAGGTCGATCGCGGCGCCCTACCGTGAGGCTCCACGCGAGAAGTGAGAGGGGGTGGGTCGACATGGCGGTCTTCGTCGTGCTCCTCCACGACCCCACCCCTGGGGCAGTCGCCTGACGCGCTGCCCTCCCTCGGAAGGCTCCTGCGTTGTTCGCATTTCCAGATGTCCCAGCCGGCCTCGTGCCAGCACTGCTCACCCGCGTCGACCGCTCCGCGTACGACGTGCTCACCCCCAACGGGAGCTCGCGCGTCCCTGCTCTGGCCACCGGCGGGCTCGATGCCCCGACCGTGGGGGACTGGCTCGCCCTGACCCCTGTCGAACCCGTCGTCGTCCAGGTCCTCCCGCGCAGCTCCTTGCTGGCCCGTGGCACGGCCCGCGGGACGTCGGAGGGCCAGCCGCTGGCGGCCAACGTCGACGTCATCCTGATCTGCCTCGGCCTGTCCGGTCCGCTGCCGTTCCGACGCCTGGAGCGGCTGCTCACCCTGGCCTGGGAGAGCGGCGCCACGCCCGTCGTCGTTCTCACCAAGGCAGACCTCTGCGACGACGTGGACGCGGCCGTCCGCTCTGTGATCCCGTACGCGCCCGGTTCGGAGGTCGTCACCGTCTCCGCAGCCACAGGCGACGTGGGCGCTCTGGCTCCCTACGCCGCCTCGACGCTCGTGCTGCTCGGTGCCTCCGGTGCCGGCAAGTCCACCGTCGTGAACGCCCTCATGGGCTCTGACGTCATGGCGGTGAGCGACATACGGGAGGTCGACGGCAAGGGCCGCCACACCACGTCGCACCGCGAGCTGCTGCTGCTGCCCGGCGGCGGGATCATCATCGACACTCCTGGTCTGCGCGGTGTGGCTCTGCACGCAGCCGACGAGGGGTTGGCTCTGGCGTTCTCGGACGTCGAGGAGCTGGCCACCGCCTGCAAGTTCGCCGACTGCGGGCACGTCGGCGAGCCGGGCTGCGCAGTCCTCGCCTCCGTCGAGGCGGGCGACCTCGGGCAGGACCGCGTCGACTCGTGGCGCAAGCTGCAGCGCGAGCTGGCGTTCCAGGCTCGGCGCACCGATGCTCGGCTCCAGTCGGAGGAGTCCCGCAAGTGGCGGGCGTTCGCCAAGGCCAACCGGGCCCGCGGCAGTCGCCCCTAGACCCGCTGAACCCCGCTTCAGGGCCGCGCCGCCTATCGTCGCGGCTCATGGATGAGCGTCGCCTCGCGATCGAGCTGTACAACGGCCTGTGGCCGCTGATGGAGAAGCCGGAGCGCACACCGGACGAGGACGCCCTCCTGATACACCAGGCGCACGCCTCGCTCTACCACTGGACCCAGGTGGGCGAGCAGATCAACAGGGCGCGGGGCGAGTGGATGTGCTCGCGGGTGTACTCCGTGGTCGGGCGCAGCGAGCCCGCCCTGTTCCACGCCGCCCGAGCACTGGAGCTGGCGACGCCGACCGGCGACTGGGACCTCGCCGTCTGCTGCGAGGCGATGGCCAGGGCGCTTCTCGTCGCGGGACAGCACGAAGCAGCGAGGACCTGGGTGGCCAAGGCGCGTGCCGTCCCCGTGGCCGAGCAAGGGGACCGTGACGTGGTGGAGAAGGACCTGGTCGCCGTCGAGTCGATGCTGGCCGCACGAGGGCCGAGCGGTGGGATGACGTCGTGACGTACGAGGAGGCCGACAGGGCGCGGCTGGTGCCGGAGCCGGACCACCGGCGCGGACGGACGGCGTTCCAGCGCGACCGTGCCCGGGTGCTGCACAGCGGCGCGCTGCGCCGGCTGGCCGGCAAGACGCAGGTCGTGGAGCCCGCCGGCATGCAGGCCCTCGTACCCAGGACCCGACTGACCCACAGCCTGGAGTGCAGCCAGGTCGGGCGGGAGCTCGGTGCGGCCCTCGGGTGCGACCCCGACCTCGTCGACACCGCGTGCCTCGCGCACGACCTCGGTCACCCGCCCTTCGGGCACAACGGCGAGATCGCCCTGGACGCAGCGGCAGGTCCTGTTGGCTTCGAGGGCAACGCGCAGTCCTTCCGGTTGCTGACCCGCCTAGAGGTGAAGCTCGAGGGCGCGGGCCTGAACCTGACACGCGCGACGCTGGACGCAGCGACGAAGTACCCCTGGGTCAAGGACGGCCGCACGAAGTACGGCGTCTACGACGACGACCTCGACACCTTCCGCTGGGTACGTCAGAGCCACGGGGAGGAGCGCTGCCTCGAGAGCCAGGTGATGGACTGGTCCGACGACGTCGCCTACTCCGTGCACGACCTCGAGGACGGCATCGTCGGGGGGCAGATCGACCT
>JAODNB010000169.1 GCA_025464795.1 Frankiales bacterium | reverse complement strand
GCGATCGTCACGCCGATCATGGCGGCCCCCAGCAGACCGGCGCGGAGGTCGGCGTCGTCGCCTCCGATGGTCTTCGCGATGGCGGCCTGCGGCTCGCACATGACGTCGTCGCGCATGATGTGCAGCGCCTTCTCGTGGGTCAGGCAGTTGCGGAGCAGCGCGATGGCGCTGTCGCGGTGGGCCGCGTCCTCGAAGTTCGTGAACAGGTCGTCCAGCGCTGTGCGCGGGATGGCCTCGAGCGCCGCCTCCGACAACCGCTTGTGGTCGACGTGCCACTGCGCCGCCGCGGCGAACAACCCCTCCTTGTTGCCGTAGTACTGCATCACCAGGGCCGGGTCGATGCCGGCGCGCGCAGCAACGGCCCGAATGGTCGTGCGCTCGAAGCCGAGCTCGGCGAACAGCTCCTGGGCGGCCGTCACGATCGAGGCCTCCGTGCGCCGGCGACGCTCTTCGCGCGGCAGGGCTTCACGGGGCAGTGTCACGCACGTCACTCTACACGCGTTGACTGTTGAAGGGTCAAGAGTCTACGGTCGTTGAGTCACCGTACGCAGAGGGAGTTCCGCATGGCAGACCTGACCCATTCCGACGGCCGGACCGTTCACAAGGGCCTCGCCCTGGTGACCGTCGCCATCGCCCAGCTGATGGTGGTGCTCGACGCCACCATCGTGAACGTCGCCCTCCCGGACATCGCGACCTCGCTGCACGTCCGGAGCAGCAGCGACCTGTCGTGGGTCGTCACGGCGTACACCCTCACCTTCGGCGGCTTCCTGCTGCTCGGCGGCAAGATCGCCGACCGGATCGGTCGTCGACAGGTCTTCATGGGCGGCGCGGTCCTGTTCGCAGTCGCCTCGTTCCTCGGAGGCATCTCCGGCAGCCTCGGCCTGCTCATCGTGGCGCGCGCCCTGCAGGGCATCGGGGCGGCCCTCATGTCCCCTGCCGCGCTGTCGCTGCTCACCGTGGTGTTCGAGGAGGGCGACGAGCGCAACAAGGCCCTCGGCATCTGGTCGGCCATCACCGCCGGCGGCGCGGCCCTCGGCCTCATCCTCGGTGGCGTGCTCACCGAGTACGCCTCGTGGCGCTGGGTCCTGTTCGTCAACATCCCCATCGCTGTCCTCGCCGTCACCGGTGCGCTGCGCTTCGTGCCCGAGAGCAGGGACGAGCGGGCTCAGGGCTTCGACATCCCGGGCGCCTTCCTGGTCACCGGTGCCCTCATGACGTTGGTCTTCGCCCTCGTCAAGGGCAACGACTACGGCTGGAGCGACGGCCGCACCGTGGGCCTGCTCGCCGGAGCCGTGGTCCTGCTGATCGCCTTCGCCGTCGTGCAGGCCCGCTCCGCGAACCCCTTGGTGCCGTTCCGGATCTTCCAGAACCGCTCGGTGCTCGGCGCCGACCTCGGCTCGCTGTTCATCGGCGCCGGCATCTTCGCGATCTTCTTCTTCCTGATCCTCTGGATGCAGCAGGTGAACGGCTACAGCCCCATCAGGTCCGGGCTGGCCTTCCTCCCGATGACCGTGCTCATCGGGACCGGCGCCGGGATCGGGTCGACGCTGATCGGCAGGATCGGACCGCGTCCGCTGCTGACCGCCGGGCCCTTCCTCGCCGGCACGGGGCTGATCGTCCTCGGTCTGCGACTGCAGCCCGACTCGAGCTACGCCGGCACGATCCTGCCGTCGCTGGCACTGGTCGCGTTCGGCATGGGCCTGACCTTCGTCGCCCTCACCAGCTCCGCTGTCGCCGGCGTGCCGCAGGAGGACGCAGGCATCGCCTCGGCGCTGCTGAACGCCGGCCAGCAGGTCGGCGGCGCCCTCGGCCTCGCCATCCTGACCGCCGTCAGCACCTCCCGGACGACCGGGCTGTTCCCCGGCATCAAGGCAGCGAGCGGTCAGATCCAGGCCGGTCACGGCACGCCGCAGCTGATCAGCAAGGTCAACGACGCACTGGTGTCCGGCTGGTCGACCGGCTTCCTGGTCGGCGGCGCGATCCTCTACACCGCGGCGCTGATCACCAACGCGCTGGTGCGGGTGAGCAGCGAGGACGCCGCGCTGGCCCTCAAGGAGACCGTCGCCGTCTAGCCCCCAGGGGCACCGGGGGGTACGAACGGCAGGCCGAGGGGAGCGCCCTCGTCCAGCAGGCGCAGCACGGCATCGGTGTCCAGGTGGTCGGCAACGACATCGCCCAGGAGGTCGAGCCGAGCCTGCCGCACGTCCTCGAAGCGCCGCGTCCCCGGCTCCCACTCCCGTCCCACCAGGGCCGCGACCTCGGACAGGTACGCCCGACGGAACCCGTCGCTCTCCAACGCGCCGTGCCACACGGTGCCGCTCACCGCACCGACGCAGACCCCGTCGAGGAACGGCTCACCGGCGGCGGGTGTGATCACGCCGTGGTGGATCTCGTACGCCGTGTCGACCACGTGACCGCGCCACTCCCCCGTCGCCCGAGCCAGCACCTTCGACCGTCCGAAGACCGTCGTCACGGGCAGCAGTCCTAGGCCGTCGACAGCACCTGCCGACGACTCGACGTCATCGACGATGCTGCTCCCGAGCATCTGGTACCCCCCGCAGATGCCGAGCAGTGCGCCCTCGTGCCGCCGTAACGCCAGGTCGAGGCCGCGGTCGCGGAGCCAGGCCAGGTCCGACACGGTCTGCCGGGTCCCGGGCAGGATCACGAGGTCGGCGTCGGCGAGCTCCTCCGGGGTGGTGGCGAAGCGCACCAGCACCCCGGGTTCGGTACGGAGGGCGTCGATGTCCGTCCAGTTCGACAGCCGGGGCAACCGGATCACGCTGACCCGCAAGACATCGCGCCCGACAGCCGGGACCGGCGCCACAGGAGCGGAGAGCCCGAGCGAGTCCTCGACGTCGAGCTCGAGACCCTCCGTCCAGGGGATGACACCGAGGGTCGGACGGCCGGTCAGGTCGCGCAGCATGTCGAGCCCAGGCTGCAGCAGCGCGGGGTCGCCGCGGAACTTGTTGACGACGAAGCCGCAGATCAGCGCCTGATCCTCCGGGGAAAGCAGCGCGAGCGTCCCGAACAGCCCGGCGAAGACGCCCCCGGGGTTGATGTCGCCGACGACGAGAACCGGCAGCCCCGCCGCGCGAGCGAGCCCCATGTTGGCGATGTCGGTGGCCCGGAGGTTGATCTCCGCCGGTGAACCGGCGCCCTCGCAGATCACCACGTCGAACCGGGATCGCAGGTCTGCCAGGCACTCCAGCGCCACCTCGAGCAGAGCGGGCTTCACGTCCCGGTAGGTCAGGGCCGAGACGTCGGCGTACGGCTTGCCGAGCAGCACGACCTGCGAGGTGCGGTCGGACCCCGGCTTGAGGAGCACCGGGTTCATCGCCGCCTCGGGCGCGATCCCTGCCGCCGCAGCCTGCACGGCCTGGGCCCGGCCGATCTCGGCACCGTCCACCGTGACCGCGGAGTTCAGCGACATGTTCTGAGCCTTGAACGGAGCGACCTTCACCCCCTGCCGGGCCAGCCATCGGCACAGCCCTGCGGTGAGCACCGACTTGCCGGCATCGGACGTGGTGCCCGCGACGAGCAGCGCTCCGCTCAACGGTGCCCCAGCCGCGCAGCGACAGCTAGTACGCCCGCCGCGACCGAGACAGCAGCAGAGAGCCTTGCTGCGCGGGCGATGTCGCCCACCTCGGGCGCCGGACCGTTCCCGAGCAGCGGCCGCTCCTCCACGCGTCCGGCGTAGCTGAGCCGGCCACCGAGCGTCCTGCCGAGCGCACCCGCGAAGGCCGCTTCGACGGGCCCCGCATTGGGCGACGGGTGCTTGTGCCCGTCCCGTCGCCACACCCGCAGGGCCGTGGCCGACCTCCCGCCGACCAACGGTGCGAGGGCTGCGGCCAGGGCCGCGGTGAGCCGCGACGGCAGCAGGTTCGCGGCGTCATCCAACCGGGCGGCGGCCCAGCCGAACCGCAGGTAGCGCTCGGACTTGTGACCCACCATCGCGTCGAGCGTGTTGATCGCGCGGTAGCCGAGAAGCCCTGGCACGCCGGCGATCGCGCCCCAGAACAGCGGACCCACCACCGCGTCGCTGGTGTTCTCGGCGACGGACTCGACGGTCGCCCGGGCAAGGCCGGACGCGTCCAGCTCCGACGGGTCACGGCCGCACAGGTGAGACAGCCGCGCCCGACTGCCGTCAAGGTTCCCGTCCTCGAGCAGCGCCTGCATCGTCGCGGCCTCCCGCCGCAGCGTGGTGCCTCCCACGACGGACCACGTAGCGAAAGCCGTGACCGCGGCCACGTGCGAAGGCCTGGCCGGCGCGAGGAGCACCGCCGCTCCGTACACCCCGCCCGCGAGGGTTCCGGCGTAGAGGCCGCCCACGGCCCGAGAGTCCTTGTGCAGCAGGCGTTCCGCGGCACCGGCAACCGTGCCGAAGGCAGCGACCGGGTGGCCCCGGCGGGGATCGGCCAGCAGGGCGTCAAGACCGAGCCCGCCGGCGATACCGAGGGCGGTGGGCCAAGCACGGGAGGTCACGGCGCCAGCCTACGAGTGCCTAGGAGCGCACGGCGACGAGCCCTGACCGGAGCAGGTGATCGAGGTCTCCGGCGCTGCTCGGCCGCGCGAACAGGTAGCCCTGGATGGCGTCGGCCCCGAGGTCGATCACGGCGTCGGCGACAGCCCTCGTCTCGACTCCCTCGGCGATGACGCTCAGGTCGAGCTCGTGCGCGATGTCGACGACCGCCCTGACCACGCAGGCGCGCCGGGGGTCGACGTCGCAGCCGTCGACGAAGCTGCGGTCGATCTTGAGCGTTCGCAGGGGAAGGTCGACGAGGTAGGACAGCGCGGACCAGCCCGTGCCGAAGTCGTCCACCGCGACGCCGATGTCCGCGTCGTGGCAGCGCGTCAGCGCCGCCTTCGCCTGCGGGCCCACCAGGTCGCCC
This sequence comes from Frankiales bacterium, assembly GCA_025464795.1. Classification (GTDB taxonomy): domain Bacteria; phylum Actinomycetota; class Actinomycetes; order Mycobacteriales; family SCTD01; genus RYN-111. The sequence continues at coordinate 1,881 of JAODNB010000169.1, read as the reverse complement.
TCGGTCACCTCGACCGACAGCGCCCGCCGTGGGAGTCCGGCCTTGTCCAGTCGCGCGACGATCGCGTTGACCACCTCGGGAGCGGCCAGCACCGGAGCGGGCACGTTGACGGCCACCTCGATGTCGAGCCCGGCGCCCCACCACCGCTCGAGCTGGTCCACCACCTTGCCCAGGACGCTGTCGGTCAGCTCGGGCATCAGGCCGGCGCTCGCAGCGGTCTGGAGCCAGCCGTTCGGCGGGAGCAGCCGCCCCTCGACGTTCCTGCGTACGAGCGCCTCCAGGCGCATCGGGCCGCGCCCGACGGGGACCACCGGCTGGTAGTGCACGACCAGCTCCCCCGCAGAGATGACGCGTCGCAGCGTGAGGACGTCGCGCAGACGTCGCGTCGCCGGGTCGTCCAGACGGGGGTCGTAGGCCGCGACCATCGCTCCGCGTCGCTTCGCCCGCGTCATGGCGAGGTCAGCCTGCAGCAGCGCTTCGTCGGCGTCCTTCGAGGCAGGCACGACCGTGCCGACACTCACCCTCAGCGGTACGGACAGGCCCACGACGGTCAAGGTGCCGCTGCACTCGAGCACGGCCTGCTCGACGATGTCCGCCGCCATCTCGTCGTCCAGCGCCTCGACCAGGATCGCGAACTCGTCCGCCCCGATCCGGGCGACCGGCGTGCCGGGAGGCAGCGCCGCGCAGAGCCGGGCGGCGATCCCCGCCAGGACGAGGTCCCCCGCCGCGTGCCCGAACCCGTCGTTGACGAGTCGAAACCCGTCCATGTCCAGCACAGCCACGAGCGTGCTGCTCTCGCGGTGCGGGTCCTCGAGGTGAGCACGAAGGTCGTCGAGGAACCCGCGCCGGTTCAGCAGCCCCGTCAGGTCGTCCTCCCGCGACATGGCCTCCGTACGGCGCCGAGCCTCATGCGCCTCGTCGAACAGGACCGCGTTCGCAAGGGTCAGGGCCACGACCCGCGCCACCTGCTGCAGGAACGCGACGTCGTCAGGCGTGAAGGGCTCGCCCCCCTCGTCCCGCGTGACGCCGAGGGCACCGAGCGGCTCCCCGCGGCACCACAGGGGTACGACGAGCAGGCCCTCGACCATGTGGGCGGCGTAGTAGGCGCGGTAAGGCGCCTCGAGGTGGGGCAGCCAGTCGAGCACCTGCTCGCGGGTCTTGGTCAGCGGCTCCCGGCCGCTGATCACGATGCCGAGCGGGTCCTCGAGCGAGTGCTGCACCCCGTCGGTGAGCGAGACCATGAGGTCGCGCTTGACCGGGTCGTCCTGGGCGAAGGCCCGCAGCGTGATCGCGCCGCGCTCGAGCGCCCAGATGGCGGCAGAGTTCCCCAGCAGGTCGGCGACCTGGATCGCCGCGCGCTCGAGCAGGACCTCGAGATCGAGCTGGGCCTCACCGAGCGTCTCGTGCAGCTCGACGAGGGCGCGCGCGCGTCGTACCTCGCCTGCGGACCCGTCCATGAGCACCCGCCTCCGATCGCGCGATGACCTGCTCACGCAGAGTAAACGCCTTGCACCGGTTTGTGCAGGATTCGCCCGATCGGATCAACGTGTCAGTTCTCGACGGGTGCGGCCTCCGGTGCGGAAGAGGAAGTGGAAGACGGAGCGGTCTCGACGGGGGCAGGAGCGCCAGGGGCCTCTGTCGGCGCTGCGGGAGCACTGGGCGCCGCCTCGGCCGGAGCACTGGGCGCCTCGGCGGGAGCGGTGGGCGTCTCGGCAGGAGCGCTGGAGGTCTCGGCGGGAGCGCTGGTCGCCTCGGCAGGAGCGCTGGGTGCGGGGTTCGGGCTGGAGCCGTCAGCAACGGGTCCGGCCGGCGCGTCGGGCGCCGGTGCCGCAGCGCCTTCGGTCGCCGGTGCCGCGCCCTCGGACGCGCCACCCTCGGACC
>JAODNB010000143.1 GCA_025464795.1 Frankiales bacterium | reverse complement strand
GCGCACGCGGTCTTCGCCGGCGACGAGGCGGGAGTGCGCGCGTCCTACGACCAGCGGGGCGTCGCGGTCTTCCCGGTCGAGGTCACCGTCAGCACCTCGGACGGCACGCAGACTGCCCGCATGCACGCGCAGATGGCCCTCAAGGCCCTGTAGCCCTAGGACGCAGCTGCGGGGGTGCGGTCCAGGTCCGGCTCGAGGTACATCTGCCGGGCCAGCGGCTCGACCGCGCGCACCCGCGCTTCGGCGTCGTCGATGGCCCGCGCGATGTCCGGCAGCGCCATCCCCGCAGGCATGGCGATCTTCGCCGCGACGAGCAGCTCCTCAGGGCCGAGGTGCATCGTCTTCAGGTGGATCACGCGCAGGACCGTCGCGCCGTCGACGAGAGCCTCGCGGATCGCGACGACAGCGGGGGCAGCGGCGGACTCACCGATGAGCAGGCCCTTCATCTCGACGGCCAGTACGACCGCGACCACGCCGAGCAGCAGCCCGATCGACAGGGTGCCGATGCCGTCCCAGACCGGGGCGTCGGTGACAAGGGCCAGGCCGACGCCGGCGAGCGCCAGCACGAGCCCGATCAGCGCTGCGAGGTCCTCGAGCAGCACCACAGGGAGCTCGGGCGACTTCGCGTGGCGGATGTACTGCGCCCAGGAGGTGCTCCCCTTGGCCGGCAGGGCCTCGGAGATCGCCGTCCGGAAGGAGAACGACTCCGCGAGGATCGCGAAGACCAGGATGCCGATGGCCACCGAGGGGGTCTCGAGCTCGTGCGGGTGACGGATCTTCTCGACCCCCTCGTAGACCGCGAACAGCGACCCGAGGCTGAAGAGCACGAGGGCGACGACGAAGGCGTAGAAGTAGCGGTCTCGGCCGTACCCGAAGGGGTGCCGCTCGTCGGCGTCCCGCTTGGCGCGCCTGCCGCCCACGAGCAGGAGCACCTGGTTGCCGGAGTCGGCGAAGGAGTGCACCGCCTCAGCCGCCATGGAGGACGAGCCCGTGATGAGGAAGCCGACGAGCTTCGACACGGCGATCGCGAGGTTGGCCCCGAGCGCAGCGACGATCGCTGTGGCGCCCCCTTCGCTGGAGCTCACAGGGAGTCCTTCAGCTCGCCGATCACGTCGACGGGGGTGGGATCGATCCCCTGGGCCAGGGCCAGGTAGGTGGAGGTCCAGTCCCCCAGCGCGATGAGCGAAGCGATCCGCTGGAACGGCGAGGAGCCCTCGCTGACGAGCTCGCTCACCTCGACGCCACGAGCCCGGGCGAGGTCGCGCACGATGACCGCCCGGCGAGCGACGGCTGGGTGCTCCTCGGTGTCGCGCAGCAGAACCAGGTGCAGCGACGTGGTCTCAACGTCGTCGTCGTCCCCGCGGTCGCGGAACAGGTCATCGCCCGCAGAGCCCGACCTCCCGGCGAAGGGGCCGTCCAGCGCAACGACCTGGTTGTGCCCGGCTTCGGGCAGCACCCCCCAGGTCGCCGGGGTCTTCGCGTTCTCGTTGAGCTGGCACGCGAAGCGGTACGCAGCGACGCCGGTCAGCGGGGAGCTGCCCCAGACCGCGGGCAGCACCCCGAGCAACGACGACGCGAGCGTCTTGGAGGGGTTGAGCACCATCTCGGCGTCGGGGCGGTTGCGAGCCGCCAGCTGCTCGAGCAGGACGGCTGTCGCCTCGACCTCCTCGGGGCTGCAGGACAGCAGCGTCAGCGCGTCGGCAGCGACGAGCAGCGGGGTCGAGAGCGCGAACACCGACGCGCGGGGCTGACGGCCCTGCGAGACGGGGACGAACAGCGCCCGGCCCCGCGAGCCGAGCGCCTCGAGCGGAGAGCCCGCGGCGCCAACGACCAGCAGCCGGCAGCCACGGCGGACCGCCTCCTCGAGCGCCGACAGGGTCTCCTCGGTCTGCCCCGAGCAGGAGACCGCGATGACGAGGTCGGCGGCTCCGACCCAGAGCGGAAGGCCGTGGCCGCGGTGGCTCAGGACCGGGACGGGGCAGGCCGGACCGGCGACGGCAGCGAGCACGTCCCCGGCGATGCCGGAGCCGCCCATGCCGAGCACGACGACGGCACGCGGTCGGTCCTCGTCACGGAGCCGGGCGAGGCCCGCCTCGGCACAGAGAGCAGCCGCCTCGCGGACCTGGGCAGCGCTCGAGGCCACCGCCCGCAGCATCCCGGAGGGGTCCGCCGCCTCGATCTCAGCCGGGCTGTCGAGCAGCTCCTCGGTGGCCACTAGGAGGGCTTGCGCGCCTCGTCGACGAGCAGCACCGGGATGTCGTCCCGGACGGGGTAGGCCAGGCCGCAGCCCGTGCACACCAGCTCACTGGCCGCGTCGTCGGGCTTCAGCGGCGACTTGCAGTCCGGGCAGGCGAGGATCTCGAGGAGGGCGGGGTCAAGCTTCATGCCAGCAGCCTAGCCGCGGATGATCGCGAGAGCCGCGTCGCGTGCCGATGCCATGGTCGCTTCGTCCTTTGCCTCCACGTTGAGGCGCAGCAGCGGCTCGGTGTTCGAGGCCCGGACGTTGAACCAGGCGCCGTCGCCGAGGTCGACCGTGAGGCCGTCGAGCTCGTCCATCGGCTTGCCGGCGTACGCCGTCTTGATGGCCGCGACGCGGGCCGCCTGGTCATCGACGGTGCTGTTGATCTCGCCGGACGCGACGTAGCGCTCGTAGGTCTTCAGCAGCCCGGACAGCGGCCCGTCCTGCTGGCCGAGGGCGGCGATCGTGTGCAGCGCCGCGAGCATCCCGGAGTCGGCGTTCCAGAAGTCCTTGAAGTAGAAGTGGCCCGAGTGCTCGCCGCCGAAGACGGCGTCGCTCTCAGCCATCTTCGCCTTGATGAAGGAGTGGCCGACCCGGGTGCGGACAGCCGTGCCGCCGAGCTCCTCGACGACCTCGGGCACCGAGCGCGAGGTGATGAGGTTGTGGATGATCGTTGCTCCGGGCACCCGGGCGAGCTCCCGCGCGGCGATCAGCGCGGTGAGGGTCGAGGGGCTGACGACCTCGCCGCGCTCGTCGACGACGAAGCAGCGGTCGGCGTCCCCGTCGAAGGCAAGGCCCAAGTCAGCATGGCCGGCGACGACCGCTCGCTGCAGGTCGACGAGGTTCGCCGGATCGATCGGGTTCGCCTCGTGGTTGGGGAAGCTCCCGTCCAGCTCGAAGTACATCTCTGTGACGTCCAGTGGCAGGCCCTCGAACGTGGTGGGGACGGTGTGGCCCCCCATGCCGTTGCCCGCGTCGACGACGACCTTGAGCCGGCGGATGCCCTCGAGGTCGGGCACGAGCTGCTTCATGTACGCCGCGTAGTCGGCGAGCACGTCCTGCTGCGTGATGGTCCCCTGCGTGGCGACCGTCGGGATGCCGTTGGCGAGGAAGGCCTCTGCCTCCTCGCGGATGGTGACCAGCCCGCTCTCCTGACCGACCGGACGGGCTCCGGCGAGGCACAGCTTGATGCCGTTGTACTTCGCCGGGTTGTGCGAGGCGGTGAACATCGCACCGGGTACTCCCATGGACCCGGCGGCGTAGTAAAGGAGGTCGGTGGACCCCAGGCCGGACTCGACCACGTCGACGCCCTGGCTGGTGACGCCCTCTGCGAAGGCCCTGCCGAGCTCGACCCCGCTCTCGCGCATGTCGCGTGCGGTGACGATCTTCGGCGCCGCGGCGAAGCGCGCGAAGGCCGCTCCGAGCGCCCGGGCGATGTCGGGGTTGAGCTGGTCGGGGACCACGCCCCGCACGTCGTACGCCTTGACGATGGTGGTGAGGTCAGTGTGATCGGAGGAGACAGCCACCTCCTGACCCTAGTGGCATCGCCGGTCTCCGACCGGGCCAGGTGCCTAGACCTTGGTCTTCGTGGCCTTGCGCAGGACGTCCGTCACAGCGAGGCCGTGGCCCGACTCGGTCCACGTCTTGTGCTCGCAGGAGTGGCAGGAGGCGAAGTCGACGACGGAGCCGTCGGTCAGCGTCATCGTGATGTGCGTGACCCGGGTGCCGGAGCACTGGGCGCAGGTCGCGAGCTGGCTGGTCGGCGTGGTGACGAGGGACATGCGGCACTCCGGTGGATTCGCAGGAAGACGGTCTGTACACCCTTTCGGAGCAACGCCGATTTCCCTTGAGCACTGGGCGTGTCCACCCCAAAGGGGTGCGAATCGGACACTCAGGTCGGAGTGGGGAGGGCCCGCAGGTGACCGCGCCGTCCGCTCTGCTCCTGGTAGCCGGGACGGCCGGTGTCGCTGCGCACCGGGCGGGCGGCCTCACGCACCGCGTCCGCCAGCGCCTCGAGGTCGTCGGTGCTGCGGACCCGGGTCTGCTCGGGGTCGGGCTCGTGACGCACGACCTCCCACCCACGAGGGGCAGTGAGGCGCTCCGCGTGCGCCTCGCACAGGTCGTAGGTGTGCGGCTCGGCGTAGGTGGCCAGCGGTCCGACGACGGCGCAGGAGTCGGCGTAGACGTACGTGAGCGTCGCCACGGCGGGCAGGGCGCATGCGGTGCGGGAGCAACGCCGGACAGGACTCACTGGGCTCACGGGGCTGGACGCTAGCCCCCCGGAGGTCTGCGGACCACCAGGTGAGCCGTGTCGCGCGCCCGGGTGCGGCCGGGTGAGCGTGTGCCAGGCTTGCCGGGTGATCCGACCTGGCAGGCGCGAGCGGCACGGGCGGGGGCTGCGCGGCCGCTTGGTGCCGCCCCGGGCGACCGTCGCGGGCCGCCAGGTGGACCTGCCGTCGTTCCGCACCCGCTCGGAGAGGTTCGACGACACGGTCCGCGATGCGATCAGCGAGCTCGAGCAGCGGTGGTCGGCTGAGCTCGAGGGCGTCGAGTTCGCGGTCGAGGACGTGCCCCCGCCGGGCACGGGGTGGGACGAGGGCGTCGTGGCCGACGAGACAGCTGGCGGCCCCGTGCCGCTGGGGCGGCTGTTCGCGGGCGACCCGCACACCGGTCAGCCGCCGCGGGTCGTCGTCTACCGGCGCCCGCTGGAGGCTCGGGGCTCAGACTCCGACGACCTCCGGGAGCTCGTGCACGAGGTCGTGGTCGACCAGGTCGCTCAGCTGCTGGGGCTCGACCCGGACGTCATCGACCCGCCTGCCTGACAGCTACTGCCCGACCCGGGGGTCCTCGTTGACCTGGGGGCGGGCAATCGCTGTCGCCGGTCCCTGGAGGTCCAGCAGGGTGGTCAGCGGCCCGTGGGCGCCGTGCTCCGCGAGGTAGCGGGCGGCGTACACCGGTCCCGAGCCGATCACCGGCGTCACCTCGAGGGCGATCTTCACGTTGGCGCCCGACCGGTAGAAGCTCGAGAGCTTCACCGTGACGGTTCGCCCGGCCGGCACCCTGACGTCCTTCAGCTTCGGCAGCGAGTACCCCGTCCCGAGCACGCGGATGAGGGTGAGCTTGATCGTCGCTGCCTGCTCCGGAGCCGTGAGGACCAGCGTGCTCTCGGTCGGTCGGTTGATGACCAGATCGGTGAGCAGGGCCGGCCCGGACAGAGGCAGGCTCCCTGCCGTGTAGGCGAACTCGTGTGCCGGAGCGTCGGTGTTGACGTCACCCACGAAGCCGCCGGCCAGGATCGGCGACCCGTCCTTGCTGGTCACCCGCACGGCGAGCGCGGAACCCTTGGCGACGTCGTTCAGCTTCACGAACCCGGTCGACCCGGCAGGGATGGTGATCGCGTCCATCCCCGTTGGGACGAACTGGCCGTCCGAGGTCGTCACCTGCACCGACACCTGCGTGTCATCGACACCCGGGTTGGTGATCAGCACGACCCGCGAACCGCCGTCGGACAGCTGCGGGATGCCCGGCACGAGGACCGATGCCGCAGGAGGAACGGACTGGGGGATCCAGTCGACGCCCAAGGCGACCTTGCCCGCGAGCGAGGAGGTGCGCATCGCGGCGGCCACCCGGCCCCGGCGGCTGTCCACGTGCACGGCCAGCAGCTTGCGGTCCGGCGCCAGGGTGTCCAGGTTCACGATGGTGCGGCTGTGGGGGTTGATCGTGATGCCCTCCCCCAGCCCGGGCTGCTCGGCGGGCCCCGCAGAGCTGTACACCGTCACGTCGACCGTGGCGGGGGTGTCGTCGACGTTCACCAGCACCAGCGTCGTCAGGTCGCCGACCGAGGTGTTGCCGCCGACGAACCAGGCCTCCTGCCGCGGTGCGTCACACCGCAGTCCTGCGAGCCCACGGTCCCGACCGCGCTCTCCGCGGGTGACCTGCTCGGCCTCGAGGCCGGCCGAGAAGGACCCGGTGGCCCCGAGCACCAGCGCGTCCCCGTTGAGGGTCGTCCCGAGCCCGATGGCGACCTGTCCGGGCGCGGTGAGCGGCACCCGCTGCAAGGACGT
>JAODNB010000413.1 GCA_025464795.1 Frankiales bacterium | reverse complement strand
GACTCGATGAGGGTCCTGATGCCGGCTTCGTCCTCGGAGTTGGTCATCCGCCATAGTCTGCCCCCCATGCAGTCGCATGACGTCGCCGACCCGTCACTCGCGGACCAGGGGGCGCGTCGGATCGCCTGGGCGGAGCGCGGGATGCCGGTGCTCGCTCGGCTGCGGGAGCGGTTCGCTGTCGACCGTCCGCTCGAGGGGCTGACCGTCGCCGGCTGCATGCACGTCACCACGGAGACGGCCGCGCTCGTCCGTACCCTCGTCGCCGCGGGCGCGACGTTGCACCTGGCGGCGAGCAACCCGCTGTCGACGCAGGACGACGTGGCGGCGGCCCTGGCTGCCGAGGGCGTCGGGGTCTTCGCCCGTCACGGCGTCGACCGGAAGGGCTACTCCGCGCACCTGTTGGCGGTGCTCGAGGCCGGACCCGACTTCCTCCTCGATGACGGCTGCGACCTGGTCAACCTGCTCCACGCGACTCCGGCCCTGCGCACGGGGGTCCGCGCCGGCATCGAGGAGACGACGACGGGTGTGCTGCGCCTGCGGCAGATGGCGGCCGACGAGGCGCTGCTCCTCCCGATGGTCGCCGTCAACGACACCCCGCTCCAGCGGCTCGTCGCGAACCGCCACGGCACGGGCCAGTCGACGCTGGACGCCGTCCTGCGCGCGACCGGGATGCTGCTCGCCGGGAGCACGGTGGTCGTCGCCGGGTACGGGCCGTGTGGGCACGGGATCGCCGACCGGGCAAGGGGTCTCGGCGCGCATGTCATCGTCACCGAGGTCGATCCGACCCGGGCCCTCGAAGCCGTGCTCGACGGTCATCGGGTCCTCACCATGGAAGCAGCGGCTGCCACCGGCGACGTGTTCATCACCGCCACCGGCAACCGCGGGGTGCTTCGGGCCGAGCACTTCGCCGTCATGAAGGACGGTGCGGTGCTGGCCAACGCCGGCCACTTCGACGTGGAGATCGACGTGACGGCGATGGGCGCCCTCTCCGTCGAGACCCACCGGCGGGTGCGCCCGCACGTCGACGAGCACCTCATGGCCGACGACCGCCGGCTGCTGCTGGTGGCGGAAGGGCGGCTGGCCAACCTCGCGGCAGCGGAAGGCCATCCGGCATCGGTGATGGACGTGAGCTTCGCCGTGCAGGCCCTGACGCTGGAGTGGCTGGCGCGGCAGGAGCTCAGTCCCGGCGTATACGAGGTGCCTGCCGAGATCGACGTCGAGGTCGCCAGGACCAAGCTCGCCGCCCTCGGCCTCGCCCTCGACGCCCTGACGCCGGAGCAGGAGCGCTACCTGTCGACCTGGCGCGCGTGAAGGGCAGCTACCGGGTCGGCGACCTGGAGGAGGCCTTCACCTGCGGCGACGGCTGGTACCTCGGCCAGCGGCCGGGCGGCGACCGCGTGGAGCTGTTCCCCGACGGCCGCCTGATCGTCCTGCATGACGGGTGGGAGGTCCGAGGCGGTCGGACGGGCCCCGACGTCGTCTGGGTGCGGGGGGAGCAGGAGCACTCCTCGGTCGCTGCCGGCTTTACCGGCACGAGCCCCGGCTACGACCTGGCGACGGCGCGGCTGCTCGCGTTGCAGGTGGGCCAGTCGCGTCAGCTGAAGCTCGTGGAGATCACCGAGCCCGTGGCCGCGGCCCGCACGGTCACGCACGCCTGGGCGCGCACAGAGGGGACCGAGCCGGACGTGGACAGGTACGAGGTCGCCGACCTGGACACAGGCGAGCGATGGGTGGTGCACCTCGCGGGTGAGGTGCTGGTCAGCTCACGGACCGCCCACTTGGTGTCGCTGACCCGCTAGTCGGGGTTGCGCCCCGCGAACGCGACGAGCCGCTCCTGGGCGGAGGCCTCGGCAGGCACGGTCACCTCAGGTCCAAAACCGCCCGGCGCCCGCATGGCCTCGCCGTAGGGCGTCAGGAAGGAGTGCGCCTTCGCGACCGCGGTCAGGTCCAGGGTGTCGTCCTGGCTCGTGGCCCGTGCGAGGTCCCACGTGTGCAGCAGGGTGTCGGCGCACAGGAGCGTGTCCACGAGCTCGCCGAACGGGGCCTCACCGCCGAAGAAGGCGGGGATCCGCTCGTCACCTCTGTCTCTCAGGGCCTTCTCCAGGTCGGCACGGACGGAGGTCCACGCCGTCGTGACGTCGGCGTCGGCGCCGAGCGCCTCGGGCTCGCTGTCGTCCAGCCGCGCGAGGGTGCGCCGGTGGGTGTCCACGACGTGGGCGACGACCGCGCGCGCGTCCCACTCCTCGCACGGGGTCGAGGCGGTCCAGTCACTGACGTTGTCGACGACCTGCGTGAAGCCGTCGGCAACGCGGGCGTAGTGCTCAAGGGGTTCCATGCAGGCTGTCTACCCCTTCGCTCGGCGCTACACATTCACACAACCATGAGAAGGTTGAGCGTTCAGCGCGACAGCCCTGACATCATCGTGATAATGTCGTTCCGATGACGCTCACCATCCACGAGGCCGCGACGACCACAGGCTGGTCGCCGCGCATGCTGCGCTACGTCGAGCAGCTCGGCCTCGTGGAGCCCGCGCGCAGCCCGGGGGGATACCGCCTCTACGGGCCGGGGCAGCTCCAGCGGCTCCGCACCCTGCGGACGCTGCTCGAGACCCACGGGGTCGAGCTCGGCGACGTCGGCTTCGCCCTCCGCCTCCGGCGCGAGCCGGAGCTCGCAGCGGCGCTCGACACCTGGTTCGACACCACCCCGACCGCCCCCGAGGGCGTGCCGGACACCGACTGGCTCAGCTTCGAGCAGGACAAGCACCAGCACCTCCTCAACCGATAGGACACCTAGATGGCCACGCAAGACTTCAAGGTCGCGAACCTCTCCCTCGCGGAGTTCGGTCGCAAGGAGATCCGCCTCGCGGAGCACGAGATGCCCGGCCTCATGGCCATGCGCAAGGAGTTCGGTGCGTCCAAGCCCCTCACAGGCGCCCGCATCACCGGCTCGCTGCACATGACCATCCAGACGGCGGTGCTCATCGAGACGCTGGTCGAGCTCGGCGCCGAGGTCCGTTGGGTCTCCTGCAACATCTTCAGCACTCAGGACCACGCGGCGGCTGCCGTCGCCGTCGGTCCGAAGGGCACCGTCGACAACCCGGCCGGCGTGCCGGTCTTCGCCTGGAAGGGCGAGACGCTCCCCGAGTACTGGTGGTGCACCGAGCAGGTCGTCGTCTGGCCGGACGGTGGCGGCCCCAACATGATCCTCGACGACGGTGGCGACGTGACGCTGCTCGTGCACAAGGGCGTGGAGTACGAGAAGA
>JAODNB010000062.1 GCA_025464795.1 Frankiales bacterium | reverse complement strand
GTGCCCAGGCGAACGCGCTCTCGTTCGGGACGTCCCTGCGCGTGAACAGCCGCCGCTGACCAGCCGCCACCTCCGGGATCTCCATCGCGAGAGCATCGCCGAAACGGGGCTGCGAGGCGGCGCGGTTCTCCACACTCCCACCTGTCTCACGAAACCCTGTTGATCAGCCCTTTTTCGGGGCCAGAACGCCCTCTGGAACAGGGTTTCGTGAGACAAGTGGCTCAGGACAGGCGGGTGCGGGCTTCCCAGAGGTCGGGGAAGAAGCGCCGGGTGAGCGTGGAGCGCAGGTAGGCCGCCCCGGAGCTCCCACCCGTCCCGGGCTTCAGGCCGATCTGCCGCTCGACAGCGAGGACGTGGCGGTGCCGCCAGTGGCCCACCGCTTCGTCGTAGTCGAGCAGCGTCTCCGCCAGCATGCTCAGCAGCCCAGGACCGGCCCGCAGGACGTCCAGGACGTCGGTGACCCCGGCGCGGACCAGGGCGGCGGAGAAGGCGTCCGCCAGGGTCACCCCGTCCAGCCGGCGCCTCAAGGCGGCCTGCTCCTCGGCGGACAGCCAGGGTGACGACAGGTACGAGGCGTCTTTGAGGCCGCTCGAGAACTCGAGCTCCCGGAACTGCACCGACTGGAAGCCGCTGCCGCCCTCCAGCACGTGCCGGAACTCGAGGTACCCGGCCGGGGTCATGGTGCCGAGGACGTCCCACTGCGCGACGAGCTGCCGCAGGATCGTGACGATCCGCCGCAGCCGGGTCTCGGCCTCGGGGAAGCGGTCCTGCTCGATCAGCGAGGTGGCCTCGTCCAGCTCGTGCAGCGCGAGCTTGAACCACAGCTCGTGCGACTGGTGCAGCACGACGAACAGCAGCTCGTCGTGCGCCCGAGGCTCCTGCTGGAGCGCGAGCAGCTCGGGGATGCGCAGGTAGGAGGCGTAGGTGACGTTCTCGGAGGCCATGGAAGCACGGTAGGACTAGCCTCCCGCTCATGAGTGATGTCGTGAGCGTCGAACGTGTCATCCCCGCAACGCCTCAGGCGATCTTCGCGCTGATCTCCGATCCGCACCGGCATCACGAGTTCGACGGCAGCGGCACCGTGCGCGAGGCCAGGGATGTCCCCGCGAAGCTGGCCCTCGGCTCCCGCTTCGGGATGAGCATGAAGATGGGCGTGCCCTACGCGATGGTCAGCGAGGTCGTGGAGTTCGAGCAGGACAGGCTGCTCGCCTGGCAGACCCTCCCGCCGGTCCGGCTCGTGGAGAAGCTCGCGGGGGGCCGCATCTGGCGCTACGAGCTGGAGCCCGTCGAGGGCGGTACGAAGGTCACCGAGAGCTGGGACATTCGCCAGGAGGCGTTCGCGACGAAGGCCGTCGTCCGCAAGGCGGCCGACAAGACCCGCAAGAACATGGCAGCCACGCTGGTCCGGATCGAGGAGTCGCTGGCGGGGACGGTCTGATGCAGCAGCTCAGCGGGCTCGATGCCGCCTTCCTGGCGATGGAGACCCACGCGGTGTTCGGCCACATCGGCAGCGTGTGCGTCCTCGACCCCACCACCGCGCCTGCCCCGCCGACGCTCGAGTCGATCACCAGGCTCATCGAGTCCCGGTTGCACCTCATCCCGCCGTTCCGGCGCCGGCTGGTGCAGGTCCCGCTGGGCCTGGACCAGCCGTACTGGATCGAGGACCCGGACTTCGACATCGAGTACCACGTCCGGGAGCTCGCCCTGCCCGCTCCTGGGGACGACCGTCAGCTCGCCGAGCAGGCGGCACGCCTGCACGCCAGGCCGCTCGACCGGACGCGTCCGCTGTGGGAGCTCTACCTCATCCACGGGCTCGCCGACGGCCGGATGGCGGTCTACAGCAAGGTGCACCACGCGGCGATCGACGGTGTCTCCGGAGGGGAGCTGCTGACCGCCATCCTCGACATCACGCCGCAAGGTCGTGCCGTCGAGGAGCCGCTGTCCGCGTGGCGACCGGAGCGGGAGCCGGGCTCGCTGTCGATGCTGGCCCGCTCGGCTCGCTCCCTGGCGGAGCACCCGCTGCGCGCGGCCCGCATGACGTACGGGCTGGCCCGGTCCGTTCCCGCGCTGGCGACGTCGACGGCGCGTCCGCGGCTACCCGTGATCGACAAGCTCATCGGTCGCGACGCCGACGTGATGCTGGCGAGCGCTGGGCTGCGCGCCCCCGTCCTGCCGTTCAACAAGGCCATCTCGCCCCACCGGCGCTGGGCGTTCGCCAGCCTGCCCGTCGATGACCTGAAGGCTGTGAAGAACGCGGCCGGCGGCACGGTCAACGACGTGGTGATGGCGCTGTCGACCGGTGCCCTGCGCCGGTGGCTGATCGACCACGACGCCCTCCCGGAGGGGCCCTGCGTCGCAGCCGTGCCCGTCTCCATCCGCCAGGAGACCGAGAAGAAGGGCGGTGGCAACAAGGTCTCCACCATGCTCGCTGCACTGCCGACGCAGGTCGTCGACCCGCTCGAGAGGCTGCATGCCTGCACGGCCGCGATGCGCGCGGCGAAGGACCAGCACGGCGCGCTGCCCGCGACGCTGATGACGGACGTGGCCCAGTTCGCCATGCCGGCCCTGGCTGGCCAGGCGGCGCGGCTGGCAGCCCGTACGAAGCTGCTCCAGCGGGTCAGTCCGTTCAACCTGTTCGTCTCGAACGTCCCCGGACCGAACCTCGCCCTCTACTACGCCGGCTGCCGGCTGATCGGCTACTACCCGCTGTCGGCGCTCGCCGACGGGCAGGGCCTGAACATCACGGTGTGCTCGCTGTCCGGCCAGATGCACTTCGGCCTCATCGCCGACCGCGAGCTGGTCCCGGACCTCGACGTCATGATGGGCTACCTCGTGGAGGAGCTGGACGTCCTCACGAAGGCCGTCAGCTGAGCTGATCGAGCAGTCGGTCCAGGAACGGCTCCTGGGCGGGCAGGATCTTGGCCCTCGCGGTGGGGATCGGGAACCACGCGGCGCGGTCGATCTCGGGGAACTCCTGCCACCGGCCAGCCCACTGCATCCCGAACAGGTTGCTGCGGACGGTCGACACGTCGAGGTCGCCCTCGAGCGCCCAGGCCACCACCCGCTTGCCGCCCTTCTGCGTGATCTCGCCCAGGTCCAGGGGCCTGCCCTCGGGTGGGGCGCTGCCGATCTCCTCGGTGTACTCGCGGTAGGCCGCGGCCAAGGGGTCCTCGTCGGTGTACTCGCCCTTCGGAACGCTCCACACGTCCTTGTTCGCGTGCAGCGGGCCGCCGGGGTGGGCGAGCAGCACCTCGAGCCCGCTGGTGCGACGGAACAGCAGCAGACCGGCGCTCCTCTTGGGCATGCGCCCACTCTCGCAGGCGCCTCACAGGTCGCTGCCAGGGCGCTGCCGGGGGCGGGCCCAAGGATCTGCGGAAGGAGAGGAGACACCCATGGAGCAGGACATGCTGGAACCGGTCGCTCAGCCCGTCGCCGACACGAAGCTGGGTGTGGCCAAGACCGCGGGCATCGTGCTCACCGGCCTGGTGGTGGGCGCGATCGGGGTGGTCGCGATCCAGAGCTCCGCAGGCGCCAGCCCGGCCTCGAGCAGCCAGACAGGGTTCGGTCCGCCCGGCCTCCAGCAGGGCCAAGGCGCCCTCGCCGGGCAGGGGCGCCCAGGCTTCGGCGGTCCGGGCGGTGTCGGAGGTCCGCCTGGCGCGCAGCAGCAGGCAGCGGCGATGGCAGGCACCGTGACCGCCGTCGGGGCGACGACGCTGACCGTGTCCGTAGGCGGCGCGCCGACGACGGTGCCGGTCGACAGCTCCACCGTGATCACCCGCAACGGCAGCCCGATCGCCCTGTCAGGGCTGAAGGCCGGCGACGGCGTGACCGTCACGATGGCCAACGGGGTCGCGGCGCAGGTCACCGTGACGGGCACCAGCACCTGAGGAAAGCGGTGGCGTCGTCCACGTAGGCTGGTCGGCACGATGGACAGCCCTGCCCCGACTCAGCTGCACGCTCAGCTGCGGGAGCGCCTCGACACCGTGATGGCTCGCGACCGGGCGCGGCTGCTGCGGGGGCTGGGCAGCGGCCGTCCCGACCTCGTGGGGCTGGACCGGGACATCTCCCGGTCGGCGTCCCGGGCCGAGGCCCGTCGCGCCTCGGTGCCTGCGATCACCTACCCGGAGCACCTGCCGGTCAGCCAGGTGCGCTCCGACATCGCCGCGGCGATCCGCGACCACCAGGTCGTCGTGCTGGCCGGCGAGACGGGGTCCGGCAAGACGACCCAGCTCCCCAAGATCCTGCTCGAGCTGGGCCGGGGCGTGCACGGCTTCATCGGTCACACTCAGCCCCGGCGGATCGCCGCCCGAGCGGTCGCGGAACGGGTCGCCGAGGAGCTGGGCACCGACGTCGGGGACCTCGTCGGCTACACCGTCCGCTTCCACGACCAGACGGCGGATGGCTCGCTGGTGAAGGTGATGACCGACGGCATCCTGCTCGCGGAGCTCTCCCGCGACCGGATGCTGTCGGCCTACGACACGATCGTCATCGACGAGGCGCACGAGCGGTCCCTGACGATCGACTTCCTGCTCGGCTACCTCAAGACGCTGCTGCCGCTGCGACCGGACCTCAAGGTCGTCATCACCTCCGCGACCATCGACCCGCAGCGCTTCAGCCAGCACTTCGACGACGCCCCGATCCTCGAGGTCAGCGGACGGACCTACCCCGTCGAGGTCAGGTACCGGCCCCTGATGGCCGTAGACGGGGGAGAGGAGCAGGACCAGATCAGCGGCATCCTCGCCGCCTGCGAGGAGCTCGAGCGCGAGGGCCCCGGGGACGTGCTCGTGTTCCTGTCGGGGGAGCGCGAGATCCGTGATGCCGCCGACGCTCTCCGAGCCGTCGTGGGCTCGACCACAGAGGTGCTTCCCCTGTACGGCAGGCTCTCTGCTGCTGAGCAGCACCGCGTCTTCGCCCGGCACACGGGACGTCGGATCGTGCTCGCCACCAACGTCGCGGAGACCTCTCTCACCGTGCCCGGCATCCGGTACGTCGTGGACCCGGGGACCGCCCGCATCTCTCGCTACAGCCACCGCACCAAGGTCCAGCGGCTCCCCATCGAGGCGATCAGCCAGGCCTCGGCGACCCAGCGATCAGGCCGTTGCGGCCGGGTCGCGGAGGGCATCTGCATCCGGCTCTACAGCGAGGAGGACTTCGACGCGCGACCGGAGTTCACCGAGCCGGAGATCCTGCGCACCAACCTGGCCTCCGTCCTGCTCCAGATGGCGTCGCTCAAGCTCGGCGACATCGAGGACTTCCCGTTCGTGGAGCCCCCGGACCGACGCAACGTGCGCGACGGCATCGCGCTCCTCGAGGAGCTCGGCGCTCTCGACGGCGACCGGCTGACCCGGGTAGGGCGCCAGCTCGCGCAGCTGCCCATCGACCCGCGGATGGCCCGCATGGTCGTCGAGGCCGAGAAGCTCGGGTGCGTCCGTGAGGTGCTCGTCATCGCCGCCGCGCTGTCGATCCAGGACCCGCGCGAACGACCCGTGGACAAGCAGCCGCAGTGGCAGCAGATGCACGCGCGCTTCGTCGACCCGACCTCGGACCTGCTCGGCTGGCTCAACCTGTGGCGGCACGTCCAGGAGCAGCAGAAGGCGCAGTCGAGCAGCGCCTTCCGGCGGATGTGCAAGCGGGAGTTCCTCAACTACCTGCGCATCAGGGAGTGGCAGGACCTCCACAGCCAGCTGCGTCGAACCGTCAAGCAGCTCGACCTCGCCCACGACAGCTCGACCGCGGACCCTGCCACCATCACGACCGCTCTGCTCGCCGGCCTGCTGTCGCACGTCGGTGCCCGGGACGCGGCCACGCGTGACTACCTGGGTGCACGAGGCGCGCGCTTCGCCATCGCCCCGGGCTCGTCGCTGTTCAAGAAGCCGCCGCAGCTCGTGGTCGCGGCCGAGCTCGTGGAGACCTCACGCCTCTGGGGACGCATGGTCGGGCGGATCGAGCCGGAATGGGCCGAGCGGGCCGGTGAGCACGTCGTGAAGCGGACCTACAGCGAGCCCCACTGGGAGAAGAAGCGCGGCAGTGTCGTCGCCTTCGAGCGGGTGACCCTGTACGGGGTGCCGCTGGTGACGCAGCGGAAGGTGAGCTACGGGCGCATCGACCCGGTCGTCTCCCGGGACCTGTTCCTGCGGCACGCACTGGTCGAGGGGGACTGGGAGACCCATCACCACTTCTTCGCCCGCAACCGCGCGCTGGTGGAGGACGTCGAGGAGCTCGAGCACCGGGCCCGCCGCCGCGACATCGTGGTGGACGACGAGGACGTGTACGACTTCTACGACCGGCGCATCCCGGCCGAGGTCGTGTCCGGGGCCCACTTCGACGGCTGGTGGAAGAAGGAGCGCCACCTCCGCCCCGATCTGCTGGACCTGCGTCTCGAGGACCTCGTACGAGGCGAGGTCGACCCGGGGGAGCACCCCGACGTGTGGGTGTCGGAGGATCTCCGGCTCCCGCTGTCGTACGAGTTCGAGCCCGGCAGCGCGATCGACGGCGTGACGGTCGACGTGCCCCTGTCCGTGCTGAACCGCGTGCACGCCGAGGACTTCGCCTGGCAGGTGCCCGGCATGCGGCTGGAGCTCGTCACCGCCCTCATCAAGACGCTTCCCAAGCCACTGCGGGTGAAGCTCGTCCCGGCGCCTGACACGGCGAAGCTGCTGCTCGAGCGGATCGCCCCTCGCGAGGAGCACCTGTTGCACGCGCTCTCCCGGGAGGCGCGGGCGCTGAAGGGCGTGCTCGTACCGGTCGAGGAGTGGGGGCTGGATCGGCTGCCGCCGCACCTTCGCCCGACCTTCCGCATCGTCGACGACGCCGGCGTCGCCGTCGGGGAGGGCAAGGACCTCGATGCCCTCAAGAGCTCCTTGGCGAAGCCTGTGCAGGCCGCGATCGCCTCGATAGCAGGTGATCTCGAAGAATCCGGCCTGACCTCGTGGTCGATGGACGAGGTGCCGCTGGAGGTCTCCTCGGGGACGGTCATCGGTTACCCCGCGCTCGTCGACGAAGGCGCGACGGTGGCTCTGCGCGTGCTGCCGACGCCGTCACCGGCCACCCACCACGCCGGGGTTCGCCGGCTCCTGCTCCTGACCTGCCCGTCCCCGGTGAGGTCGGTCTCCGGTCGGTTGAACAACAAGGCCAAGCTGACGCTCTCTGCGAACCCGCACGGGTCGCTCCCGGCGCTGATGGACGACTGCGTCTCGGCAGCAGTCGACTCGCTGATGACGACCGACCCGCGCACGAGGTCGGCCTTCGAGGAGCTCTTGCCGACGGTCCGGGGCGGACTGCCTGAGCAGACCCTGAAGGTGCTCAAAGGCGTCGAGGAGGTGCTCGGCCTGGCGCACGAGCTCGACGCCGCGCTTCCGAAGGTCACGCACCCGTCAGCCGCACAGGCTGTCCAGGACATCACTCGGCAGCGAGACAGCCTGGTGCACAAGGACTTCGTGACCGAGGTGGGTCTCGCGAGACTGCCGGACGTGGCCCGCTACCTGCGCGGCGCGCTCGCCCGGCTGGAGAAGCTGCCGCGCGATGCCGAGCGCGACAGCGGGCTGATGGCAGGCGTGCACGAGGTCGAGGTCGAGTGGGCCCGACTGCAGGTGGGCCCGGACAAGGAACGGGTGCGCTGGATGATCGAGGAGCTCCGGCTCAGCCTGTTCGCGCAGACCATCAAGGCGAAGGGGCCGGTGTCGGTGCAGCGCGTCTTCAAGGCTCTCGACGCGCTGTGACTGACGCGCTGTGATCCCTACGACCGGAGCTCGAGCACCCCGACGGCCAGTGCCAGCAGGGCCACGGTCAGCGCAGCCGCCGGGTCGGCCCACCCAGCTCCCCGCTCGGTGAGCGCGAACCCGAGCAGCGCCAGGCCGGCCGTGCTCGCCCCGACGAGGGTGATGTGCGCGTCGGTGCGCAGGGCGCGGCTGGGGACCGTCGGAGCGACGGCGTACTTGCGCGCCGCGAGCAGCGGCAGGACGACCAGCGAGGCCGCCGCGAGCACGACGGTGGCAGCAGTCGGGTGAGCCTCGCCGCCGGTCACGAGGCGCTGGGTGCTCGAGGCCCCGAGGAGCACAGCAAGCACGACGAGGGCCGAGGCGGCTACCGCTTGGGCGCGGTGCTCAGCGGCCTCGTTGCCGAACGGGTGCCGGAAGCGCCACACCAGGACGAGCGAGGACGAGACGTCGACCAGCACGCTCGCCCCCGAGCCCACGAGGGCGAGGGAGGCCGCGGACAAGCCGAGGACGACGGCGCCGATCCCTGTCACCGTGCTCCAGCCGATCGTGGCCCAGGAGACGGTCAGAGCGTTGCGGAGCGGGTCGGTCACACCGTCATCCTTGCCCATCCACAGATCTTCTCGTCGTCCGCACGGGACCGGCCGCCGCGCCAGGCTTGTGCGCATGACGAAGCCGATCGCCCGCCTCACCACCCCGTCGCAGATGGTCGCTGCGCTGCCGGTCTACCTCGGCTACGTCCCGACGGAGAGCCTCGTCGTCATCTGCTGCCACGAGCCTCGGGGCAGGCTCGGTCTGACCATGCGCTTCGACCTCCCGCCGACGGAGCACGAGCAGGTGCTCGCCGAGGACATCGAGGGTCGGGTGCGTCATCAGAGGTCCACGCGGGTCGTGATCGCCGTCTACACCTGCTCGCCGGAGCCCTTTGCACGGCAGGCACTGGTGGCGAACCTGCTCCGCCGCTTCGAGGACCTCGTCGTGACCGAGGCACTGCTCATCGGTGCGGACCGGTTCTGGAGCTACCTCTGCCAGGACGAGGGGTGCTGCCCCGTCGAGGGGACGCCCGTCGCGGACGGTCAGGACAGCAGCGCGGTGCAGCTGCTCGAGGTCGAGAGGGTCTTCGAGGGCCGGACCGTGCTGCCCGACCGGGCAGCGCTCGAGGCGTCCCTGGCCGGCCCGTCGTTCCTGGCCGCGACCCTCGCTCGGCAGCGCTGCGAGCAGGCTCTGGTCCTGCTCGAGGACGCCGTTGACGAGAGCGGGGCCGAGCTGGCAGCTGAGGTCTTCCTGCAGGGCTGGCTGGCCGCGCTCGAGCGCTTCCAGGACCCGCCCGCGGAGCTCGCCGGCCTCGAGGCCGCGGCCCTGGCGGTCAGCCTGCAGGACGTCCTGGTGCGCGACGACCTGGCAGCGCTTCCCGCTTCGGACCAACCCGCGCTCCTCGAGCTGCTGCGCGAGGTGATGACGCGGACGCCCCCGCCCTATGACGCGCCCGTGTGCACGCTGTTCGCGTGGGTGTCGTACTGCGCAGGCGGGGGTGCGCAGACGAGCATCGCTCTGGAGCGGGCGCTCACCACCGACCCGACCTACTCGTTGGCCTTGCTGCTGCAGACGATGGTGCTCGGCCAGGTCTCGCCGAAGCAGCTGCGGACGATGACGGCCAAGAGCGCGCGTAGCCGTCGTCGGCTGCCTCAGGTGCGCAGGCGCCAGGCGTAGAGGGCGGCGCTGAGCGCCGTCGCGAGGTTGAGGGAGGACACGCCTGGCCGCATCGGCAGCGAGACGGTCCTGGTCGCGACCCGCCGCACCTCGGCCGACAGGCCGGACCGCTCGCTCCCCACGGCGAGCACGACGTCGTCGGGAACCTCACCCAGAGCGTCTCCCTCCGCGTCGAGGGCCCAGACCGGTCCCGTCAGCTCGGACGCGTCGCACCGCAGCACCGGCAGGGCGTAGTGCAGCCCGGCCGAGCCGCGGACGACCGCCGGGTGCCAGGGGTCCAAGCCACCGGTGAAGGCCACTCCTGAGGCACCGGCAGCTGCGGCTACCCGGATGGCGGCCCCTGCGTTGCCCGGGTGCTTGGGATCGTCGAGCAGCACGAGCGGAGTGGACCTCGCGCGCAGGACAAACCGTTCCTCGGCCGGCTGGTCTGCCGCCCCGGCAACCCCGGTGGGGTGGTCGACGCGGCCTTCGACAGCCCGACCCGCCAGCAGGTCGTGCAGGTCCGGGGCCAGCTCGTCGGCCAGCGCGAGCGCCGCCGCGAGGTCGGTGACGGTGACCTGCCGTACCAGGTCCGGCGCGAAGCGCAGGGCGTGCTTCACGGCGTGGAAGCCCTCGAGCGCGACGGTCACCCGCACAGACTGCCCCACCTGCGACAATGGTGGATGCCCACGTCGACCCGTACGTTCCCTGATCTGGGCGTGCCCGCGATCCTCTGCGCCGAGCTCGACCGCCAGGGGATCACGCTCCCGTTCCCCATCCAGGCCGCGACGCTGCCCGACACCCTTGCCGGCAAGGACGTCCTCGGACGCGGGAAGACCGGCAGCGGCAAGACGCTCGCCTTCAGCCTGCCGCTCGTCGCGCGGCTCGCCGGCGGTACGCGGCACGCGCGCCAGGCCCGCAGCCTGATCCTCGTCCCGACCCGCGAGCTCGCGAACCAGGTGATGGCGGTGGTGCAGCCGCTGGCGTACGCGTCGAAGCTCACGGCTGCCGTGGTGTTCGGGGGCGTCGGGCAGAGCCCCCAGGTGAAGGCGATGGCGCCCGGCGTCGACGTCCTCATCGCCTGCCCCGGTCGGCTCGAGGACCTCATCTCGCAGGGCTTCGTCGACCTGTCCGCGGTCGAGATCACGATCCTCGACGAGGCCGACCACATGGCGGACCTGGGCTTCCTGCCTGCGGTGAAGCGGCTGCTCGACAAGACCCCGAAGAAGGGGCAGCGGATGCTGTTCTCGGCGACGCTGGACAACGGTGTCGACGTGCTGGTGAAGCGCTACCTCCACGAGCCGACCACCCACAGCGTCGACCCGGCCGTCGCGCCGGTCAGCACCATGACCCACTACGTCTTCTCGGTCAGCACCCCCGACAAGCCCACCGTCGTACGAGAGCTGGCGTCGGGCATGGAGCGGTCCGTGCTGTTCATGCGCACCAAGCACACCGCGAAGAAGCTCGCGAAGCAGCTCACCGCGGCCGGTGTCCCTGCGGTCGAGCTGCACGGCAACCTCAGCCAGGGCGCGCGCGAGCGCAACCTCGAGGCCTTCATGGACGGCTCGGTGCGGGTCCTCGTAGCGACCGACATCGCCGCTCGCGGCATCCACGTCGATGACGTCGCGATCGTCATCCACGTCGACCCGCCCACCGAGCACAAGGCCTACCTGCACCGCTCGGGCCGAACCGCCCGTGCCGGTGCCGGCGGTGTCGTCGTGACGCTGTCGCTGCCGGAGCAGGGACGCGACGTGAAAGCACTGGCGAAGCAGGCGGGCATCGCTCCCGAGACCGTGCAGGTGCGGCCCGGCCACCCCCTCATCACGCAGCTGGTCGGCCCTGCAGCTCCGCACGTCGAGCCGGTCGCCGAGGTCCCCGTGCAGCAGCAGCGACCACCACGCCAGCGGCCGGGAACGGCGCAGAAGTCTTCGAACCGAGGCCGCAGTCAGAAGCAGACCGAGTCCGCTCCGAAGAAGGTCCGCGGTGCGGGCACGGGGGCGCCCCGCACGAGCGCCCTTCGAGCTCCCAAGACCCACGAGGCATCGACCCCCGAGGCACGCGAGGCGACCCGCGCGGCCGCGGGTCAGCCCAGCGCCTCGACACCTGCCCGCAAGGGACCGCGCCGCGCCGGCGCAGCTCAGGGCCCGGCCCGCACTCGGGCCGAGCTGGCTGCGCGGGCCGGCCAGCAACCGCCCTCCCGCCGCCCTCGCTGAGCATGCTGGAACCTGTCGCAGGCGGTCCCGACGCGGTCCTGGAGACCTTCACCGCGTGGAGCCCTGTCGCGCTCTACCCGGCCCAGGAGGAGGCGCTGCTCGAGCTGCTCGGCGGCAGCCACGTCGTGCTCGCCACCCCGACCGGCAGCGGGAAGTCCCTCGTCGCCGTCGGCGCTCACCTCGCTGCTCTCAGCGAGGGCACGCAATCGGTCTACACCGCACCCATCAAGGCCCTGGTGAGTGAGAAGTTCTTCGCCCTCTGCGAGGTGTTCGGGGCCGAGAACGTCGGTATGGCGACAGGCGACGCGGCCGTCAACGCGCAGGCCCCGATCCTGTGCTGCACAGCGGAAGTGCTCGCGAACCGGGCGCTGCGGCACGGCACCCGCACCGGCATCGGGCTCGTGGTCATGGATGAGTTCCACTACTACGCCGACCCCGAGCGCGGGTGGGCGTGGCAGGTCCCGCTGCTCGAGATGACCAGCACCCAGTTCCTGCTGATGTCGGCGACGCTGGGGGACACCACCGAGCTGAGGCGTGACCTCGCCGCACGTTCGGGTCGCGACGTCGCCGAGGTGTCGAACGCCGAGCGCCCCGTGCCGCTCACCTTCGAGTGGTCGCTTGATCCCCTGCACGACAAGCTGACCGAGCTGCTGCAGACCCACCAGGCGCCCGTCTACGTGGTCCACTCGACGCAGGAGTCCGCCGTCGAGCGGGCGCAGGCGCTGATGAGCATCAACGTGTGCACCCGCGAGGAGAAGGACCAGATCGCCGCGCTGATCGGCGGCTTCCGGTTCACGACGAAGTTCGGGCAGACCCTGTCCCGCCTGGTGCGGCACGGCATCGGGGTGCACCACGCGGGGATGCTGCCGAAGTACCGGCGACTGGTCGAGCAGCTCGCCCAAGCCGGCTACCTCAAGGTCGTCTGCGGGACCGACACCCTGGGCGTGGGCATCAACGTGCCGATCCGGACCGTGATGTTCACCTCGCTGTCGAAGTACGACGGCACCCGGGTGCGGCATTTGCGTGCCCGGGAGTTCCACCAGATCGCCGGCCGCGCAGGCAGAGCAGGGTTCGACACCGCAGGGCTGGTCGTCGTACAGGCCCCGGACCACGTCATCGAGAACACCAAGGCGCTGGCGAAGTTCGGCGACGACGAGAAGAAGAAGAAGTCCTACAAGCGCAAGTCGCCGCCCGAGGGCTTCGTCTCCTGGGACGAGAAGACCTTTGAGCGGTTGGTGAACGCGACGCCCGAGACCATGACCAGCCACATGAAGGTCACGGCCGCGATGCTGCTCAACGTCGCGGGCCGCGGCCCGGACCTGCTGAGCAACATGCGCAAGCTGCTGTGGGACAACCACGAGCCCCGCAAGCGGCAGCTCGCCCTTGCCCGGCAGGCGATCCGGCTCTACCGCGCGCTCGAGAACGGCGGCGTGATGGAGCGGACCGCCGACGGCGTGCGGCTCACCGTCGACCTGCAGCCTGACTTCGCGCTCGACCAGCCCCTGGCGTTGTTCGCGCTCGCCTCGTTCGAGCTCCTGGACCGCGAGTCACCCACGTACGCCCTCGACGTGCTCTCGGTCGTGGAAGCCACCCTCGACGACCCGCGGCAGGTGCTCAACGCCCAGCGCAAGCGGGCGCGCGGCGAGGCCATCGGGCAGATGAAGATGGACGGCATCGAGTACGAGGAGCGGATGGAGCTCCTCGAGGACGTGTCGTACCCGAAGCCGCTGGAAGAGCTCCTCACCGCGGCATATGCGATCTACCAGCAGACGAACCCGTGGATCCTCGACCACGAGCTGAAGCCCAAGTCCGTGGCGCGAGACCTCTACGAGCAGGCCATGACCTACAACGAGTACGTCGGGCTCTACGGCCTGGGGCGGTCCGAAGGGCTTGTCCTGCGGGCCCTCGCTGATGCGTACAAGGCGCTGAAGCGCAGCGTGCCCGACAGCGTGCGGACCGAGGAGGTCCAGGAGATCACCGACTGGCTCGGCGAGGTCGTGCGGCAGGTGGACAGCAGCCTGCTCGACGAGTGGGCCGAGCTCACCAGCGGCGGTGCCGTTGCCCCCGAGCCGGTCCCGGTGGTGTCCCGGAACACCCGCGCCTTCCGGGTGCTCGTTCGGAACGCCATGTGGCGCCGGGTGCACGCGCTGTCCTTCCAGCGCGACGACCTGCTTCGCGCCATGGACCCGGACGTCGACTGGAACGCCGCGCTCGACGCGTACTTCGAGGACCACGACGGCGTGCTGACCGACCAGGCCGCTCGCGGGCCGGAGCTGTTCCGCTTCGAGGGCGCAGCGGTGACCCAGGTGATCCACGACGCGCAGGGAGACCACGACTGGGCCCTGCAGGGCGTCGTGGACCTGGAGGCGTCGGACGAGGAGGGCGAGGCCGTGGTGAGGGTCACAGCCTTCGCGCCGCTCGGACCTGCTTGGCTGTCGCAGTGAGCGAGACCCCTCTGTACGACGCGACGCTGGCCGACCAGCTGCGGCGCGCCCGCCGGAGCGGCGAGATCGCCCGAGCGCGCTGGACGCTCGCGGAGCGGGCAGCGGGGGAGCGGGCCGCCGAGGCGGAGCGGCAGGCCCGGATGCGGGTCGCACAGGTCGAGCGCCAGGCAGCTGCGCGGGTCGCT
>JAODNB010000052.1 GCA_025464795.1 Frankiales bacterium | reverse complement strand
AGACCCGCATGACGACCTCGACCGGCGGCCTGCTCGGAGCCGCCATGGAGGCCCGCGACTTCACCGTCCAGCTCCCCGGACGGATCAACAAGGTCATGGATGCGGTTGCTGAGGGGAAGTTCCAGCTTAAGGTCGACGCGATCGACGAACCGCAGCTGCTCGCGGTGCTCCAGCGCCTCGCGAACCGGCTCGCCAGCGGTCTTGTCGTCGCGGCCCTGGTCGTGGGGGCTGCCCTCATGATGCAAGTACCGACCCGCTCCAAGATCTTCGGCTACCCCAGCGTCGCGATGGTGTGCTTCGCCCTCGCTGCGGCCGGCGGCGTAGCGCTGCTGACGTCCGTGCTGCTCGCGGACCGTCGCATCGCCCGGACGGCTCGACGCGACCGCAGGAACCGTTGACCGACCTCCCCATCGGGCGGCTTGCGTGATGGAGGATATGTCCATTCCGCATGCAACGCGGGAGACCTAGCGTTGCGCTCATGCATACACAGCGCCTTGCCGGTGTTGCCCTGACCCTGTTCGCCGTCGCCGCCTGCGGGACCACGGTGCCCAGCGGCCAGCAGGGGCTCGCGTACCAGGGGCTCGGGGCGGCTTCGTCGTCTGGCGGAGACGGGGTGTCGTCCGGGGGCCTCGGCTCGGCTGCGCCTGGCACCTCCTCGAGCGGCGGCTCGTCGCTGGCGGGATCATCGGGTGGAAGCCTCGGGCCAGCCGGGGCGACCGGCAGCGGTGGCTCGGCCCCGAGTGGCGCGGGATCGCCAGGCACGACGGGTACCAGCGGCGGCTCGACCAGTGGGGGCGCCGCGGCAGTTCCCGGGAAGGTCGCCGGCACGGTCAAGGTGGGCTTCGAGACGATCAAAGGCGGCAACGCGGCCATCGGCGCCGCCTTCGGGACGCCTGTGAACTTCGGTGACGGCAAGACCGAGATCACGGCCATCGTAAACGACGTCAACGCGCACGGAGGCATCAGCGGCCGGAAGATCGTGCCCTCCTTCGCCGCCTGGGACGTCGCCTCCAAGGACGCCGGGCGGGACACCACGTGCAAGTCCCTCACCGAGGACCAGCACGTCACGTTCATCATCACGGTGATCAACATCAACCAGATCTTCGCCTCGTGCGCCGCCAAGCACCACGTGCCCGTCATCAACGCGTCGTTCGGGTCCGGTGACGCGGCGCTCTACAAGTCCGTCGGCAACTACCTGTTCAGCCCTTCCCTCATCAGCCTGAACCGCGAGGAGTCCCTCGTGCTGTCCACGCTGCGCGCCCAGGGTCTCGCCAACAGCAAGGACAAGCTCGGCGTCGTCATCGACGACACCGGCGACCCTCAGGCAGCCCGCGTCTACTCCTCGACCATCGACCCCATCCTGAAGTCCTGGGGGGTCCCGCACGAATCTTTCTCGATCGCGACGCAAAGCGACGTCAGCGCCGCTGTCCTGCGCTTCCGCACCGACGACGTGAAGACCGTCGTGTTCGCCGCGCCCAGTGGCGTCATCGAAGTGCTCTTCATGACGACGGCGGAGAACCAGCAGTACCGGCCCTCCTACGGCCTCGGCGACTCGACAGACCCGTGGTTCATCGCCTCCGCGGCTCCCGCGGAGCAGATCAAGCGCATCAGTGGCGCCGGCTCGTTGCCCATCTCGAACGTGGAAGTCGCGCAGTACCCCACGACCGCTCGAGAGCGTCAGTGCCTCACCCTGATCGCGAAGCAGGGCGAGACGAACAAGGACCGCCACGCGTCCATCACCGCGACCGTTTACTGCGAGGCCATCCGCGCCTTCACGTTCGTCGCCTCGCGTGTCCTCGGCACCCTCGACGCAGCGTCCTTCGCCCGCGCTTACCCGACCGCCGGGCGCTCCTACTCACCCGTCTCGACCTTCGCGATCGATTTCGGCAACGGTCGGCACGACAACGCGTCCTCCTACCGGCTGTTCGCCTACCAGGCGGGCTGCAGCTGCATCAACTACACGTCGGGGCTCCGTGCTGTTCCTGCCTCTTAGCTCGCGCCACCAGCCTCGGGCCGTTGACACGTGCCTGTGCTGATGCAACGGCAGCCAGCTGGGTAGGAGCGGGCGCATGACGCGACCTTCCGCTGCCCTCGCCAACTTCGGTCCGCACCTGCAGGAGTGCTGGCGTTGAGGGGCCGCAGTCGGTGGGTGGTCATCTCCCCCTTCGGTGTGTTCGGGGGGCGACGCCGGGGATACGACCGTGGATATGACCCGCGGTACGACCGGGGATACCGCAGGCGCAACTCGGGCGGTGGTTGCATGCGCGACGCCATGCTTCTCGAGGGCGGCTGTTGCCTGGCCGAGGCCCTCGGCGGGAACTGCCTGCTGCTGACCGGGTGGCTTCTTCCCGCGCTGCTGTCGCTGTTCACGCGTACCGCCGGTAACCGCGACTTCCACCACACCCCAGGGGGCGGCAGCAGATCGCAGCGTGTGCTCCTCGCTGCCATCGGGAGGTACCAACGCACTGTCAGTGTCCGCCGGCCTCATCCTGTCTGCCGGTTCACGCCGAGCTGTTCGAGCTACGCCGTTGAGGCCATCACCAGCTGCGGCGCAGTCGGTGGCACCCGCCGGGCGGTCGGCCGGCTCCTGCGCTGCCGGCCCGGCAGTGCAGGCGGGTACGACCCGTTCGACGCGACGACGTCCAGGCGGCTGCCGGCGTGACGACCTGCTCGCTTACCAGCCTCGGAGGAGGGGTCGGGGTGGGCGGGTGTAGGTGCGGCCGGCGGGGGTGGTCCAGTGGACGCCGTGGGCGTCTTTGCGGACGGTGAAGAACTTCTCGGTCTTGCTCTGGTGGTGGTGGACGCACTTGCTGTCGATGTTGGCTTCTTCAGTCTTGCCCAGCGGCCAGGGGTCGAGGTGGTCGTTCTGGCAGGTCTGGGCGAGGAGTCGGCAGCCGGGGAACACGCAGGTCGCGTCTCGGGTCTTGATGAACCGGGCCATCCGCGGGGGTAGGGCGTAGCTGACGCTGCTCAGCGGCCGCGGGTCCAGTCGTGCCGTGCGCATCCGGGTCAGGGCAGCCTGGAGCCCGGTGCGGGTCCACAGCTGTGGCATGGGGACCTTGGCGCCGCCGGCGCGGCTGCCGGGTTCCCGCTGGTAGCGCCTTCGTGGGACCTGGGCGTCGAAGCTGCTGTAGTCGATGGTTTCCTCAGCCCATGCGACATCGCCAGGGGTCGGTGGGACGTCGGAGGGCAGCTGCGCGCCGGTCGGCGGTGAGGCTCCGGGTGGTGGTCGCCGGCTTCCGCCGTGAGGTGATCCGCCTCGCGGTGGCGGGTCGGAGTCCGGCGGGCCACTTCCGTGTCCGGAGGAGCCATCGGCTCCCGATGGTCCATGCCGACCGTGCCGGTAGCCGTCGGTCTCGAACGTCACGGCCCAGGCAGGGGCAAGCCCGCCGAGCACGGCCCCGATGAGGGCTTCTTCGAGCAGGTCCTGCAAGGAGCTGTCGAACGCTTCCGGCGACATCTCTGCTGGGCTCGGGCCGTCGCCGAGTCCCTCGTAGGCAGTCCCGACCTCGGCGTCCGCCCGGCCGTGGTGGGCGTTGAGGTGCTGGTGGTGCCAGGCGAGGTCGGCCTCTTCCACCTCGGGGTCGGCGTCATGGACCGGGTCTTCGGTCTGCAGCGACACCAGGGGCTCCGCGGCGGCGCCGTCGGCTCCGGAGGCGGCGGGTCCAGCGTCGGCGATGTGTGGGTGGTCGGGTCGTTGGAGGGTGCTGTCGATGTCGATGAGCTCACCGCGGTCGTTCACGACGACCCGGCGGAGCTCGGCGCGGGTGGCGAGCTCACGGGCTTCGTCGGCGGGGATCAGTCCGTGGCCGGGGATCTCGGCGGGTTCCTGACTGGCGCCGGTGAGGGTGTCCAGGGTCATCACGACATACGCCTGCCACTGCCCGGGCTCGGTCCGGCCGCAGACCAGGTCCATCAGGGCGTCGAACAGGCGCTGCTGATGGCTGCGGGTCTCCTCGGGCCCGGCCGGCCCGACGTGGGCTTCCAGGGCGGCCAGCAGGGACTGGACCTGACCGACTGATCCGTGGGCGGTCAGGTGCCCGACCCCGTTGAAGGTGTCGGCCCGGACCCCCCGGTCGGCGACGGCCTGTTCGTGGCGGCGGGCCGCCGCTTCAGGGTCGATCACCAGGACTGCGGCTTGCATGGCTTTGCGGACCTCCCACGGCGTTCGGGCTCCTTGGGACAGCACGAGCGCGACGGCGTGTTCGTGCTGGTCGCGGTCGAGTCCGGATCCGGCCAGCACGTCCAGGGCAGCGTGGGCGTGCTTGAGGTTCCACTGGCCGTCGGCGACCTTCGCCATCAGCGCCGGATGATCGATGAGCATCGCGGCGTCCTCGATCATCAGCTGGGCGGTGCGGGTCGACACCCCGAGCAGCAGCCCGATCTCATCAGCGACGAACCGGCGCAGCCCGAAGTTCTCGATCCCGCTGGCGTAGCCGTGGATGAGCTGCAGCAGGTGCAGCTCCATCAGCTGGGTCTGGGCGTGCAGCAGCTGGATCTGGCCGGTCGCCGCGAACAGCGCGTTCTTCCCCTCCAGCGCCCGCAGCCCCTCATTGCCCATGCATCTATAGTACACATGTTCGAGACTAGATAACCCTCATGTTCGAAGGAAAAACGAGAATGATGAGATGCTCAGATATCCAGCCATCCTGACAAGTGCGCCCGTCGGAATCCGCGCCTCTCCACAGCGCTCTCACGAGACCGCTGGACGTCACTGCTCATCGTTCCGCCCTGTCCGCGTGACGACCCTGACGGCGATCAGCACTCGCGCTCCCGGGGCGGGCTCCACTGCCTGTCTGGAGGAAGCGGCCCGCGGAACTAAGATCGCGTGAGGCGCGCTTGATGGAATTGGCAGACATGCCGGCTTTAGGTGCCGGTGCCCTCGGGCGTGGGGGTTCAAATCCCCCAGCGCGCACATGGATCTCACTTCTGTCGGCGTCGAGGTGGAGCACCACTTCGACGCCCCTGTCGAAGACGTCTTCGCGCTGCTCACCGACGTGGAGCGGATGGCCGGCCTCGGCCCGGAGCACGAGCGGGCGCAGTGGCTCGACGAGGCGCGCACCCGCTTCCGGGGCTGGAACCGGCTGGGCGAGCGGACGTGGGAGGTGGTCTGCCCGGTCATCACGTTCGAGCCACCGACCGCTTTCGCGTTCGTCGTCGGTGACGACCCGGCGCATCCCAGCAGCACCTGGTCGTACACCCTGACGGCCGAAGGCCCTGGCACGTTGGTGCGTCAGAGGTTCCAGCACGGTCCCGGCGAGAGCGGCTTGTCACACGCGGTCAGGCACGACCCCGATCACGCGCAAGCCATCATCGACCGTCGGCTCGAGCAGCACGCGAACAACATGATCGTCGTGCTCAGGGCAGCTGAGGCACTCCTGACCGGTACGCCTCCAACCGCCTGACCAGCTCCTCCGGGTGCGCCAGCGCCGGGAGGTGTCCGCCTGGCATCACGTCGGGCTCGAAGCCCAGCCGGGAGCGGACCTGGCGCTGCTGGAACTCCAGCGGGAAGAAGCGGTCGGACGCGCAGGCCAGGAACCGCGTGGGCACGTCAGGCCAGGAGGAGAACGGCCACGGCTGCTGGAAGGGCGTGCCGGACTGGCCGCGCGCACCCCGCGCGAGGGCTTCGGCCAGGACAGCGTCAGGCAGGTCATGGAGGAACGTCACAGCAGGATCCAGCGGAGCGTCAGGGTCACGGCCCTCGGCGAGGTCACACGCCCGACGGGCCTGCTCCTGCCCGGTGTTCGCCCACCACTCCCCCGGCGTCTCCCCCGGGGCGGGAACCATCGCGGCAAGCATCACCAGCAGCCTGACCGGCACCCGGGCCGCCACCAGAGGAGCGGTCAGACCACCCATCGACTGCGCGACCAGGACGAGGTCGGAGTGGCCTTCAACGGCTGCGAGGACGATCTGCACGTACTCCTCCAGGCCCGCGCTGTCGTCGTCGACAGGGAACTCCGGGGTGAGCACCGTGTGCCCGAGGTCTTCCAGCAACGG